>JALYZW010000315.1 GCA_030945725.1 Verrucomicrobiota bacterium
GCGTCAGGCGCCCGTCGGTCCAAACCTCGAGCACGAGCTTATCGTAGTCAGTCCGCTGACCGACGCGGGTGTTTTCTACCGCGTATTTCACGCGCGTCACCGGCGAGAAAATGGAATCAATCGCGATCAATCCAAGCGGCTGGTCCGCGCGCTTATTCTCGTCGCCCGTCGCGAAACCACGGCCAACGCGGACTTCGAGTTCGGCGTCAAATTTGTGCTTTTTGTCGAGCGTGCAGATCAGCTGCTTCGGGTTTAGCACTTCGTAGCCTTGCACCATCTGGATGTCGCCGGCGGTGACTTCGCCTTCCTTGTTCACGATCAGCGAGAGCTTCCGAGGCTCGTGGTCGGCGGCCTTGAATTTAATCCGCTTCAGATTCAATACGATGTCGGTCACGTCTTCCACGACGCCGGGCAAAGTCGCGAACTCGTGTTGTGCGCCAGCGATTTTGACCGCGGTGATCGCGGCGCCTTCCAGCGAAGACAAAAGCACGCGGCGAAGAGTATTCCCGACGGTGTGCCCGTATCCGGCCTCGAAAGGCTCGGCGATGAACTTCGCGTAGGTGTCGGTAGAGACGCTCTCATCTTTCGTGAGGGTCTTGGGCATTTCGAAACGACCGTAATGGACTGGCATATGATTGAATGCGGATTTCGGAACGGGGATTGCGGAATGAATTGTTTCCGGTCTCCGGGCTTCTAATTTCCGGTTTCCTTTTCTCGCGCCGGGTTACCCCTGACGAGTGCGGCTTCCATCCAGCAGACGAAAACCCAGGGACCAACGGCGCAACTTCAAAAACTCGCTGCGGACGTGGAATCAACACGAAGTGCAGGAGATTGCAAGTCGCGTCAACGGATGCTTCGCGGTCCTCCTTCGGTCTGATGCCGAGCGCGACTCAGGCTGGTCACATCGGCAAGCTTGACAGCGTCTCGCCCTACCGATCAGTCGCCTTCGACGATCTCATCCGACAATTCGTTCACGTCGGCGCTGGTGCGCGGGAAATGTGCCGCAAGGAGCTCGCCCGCTTCGTCAATCGCTTCCACCAGTGCGGCAGTGAAGTTTTCGCCTCGGAAGTGGGCCCGCATTTTCTCGACAAGCTGCTGCCAGAACCCTTCGCCGCATTTCGCATGGACGCCTTCGTCCCCGACAACCGCGAATTGTTGCGCACGCGGCGCGACAAAGATGAGCACGCCATTCCGCTCCCGGGTTTTTTGAACCCCGAGTTTCACGAATTGCTTTTGCGCCTCCGCCAGGGCATCGCCTTTCAGATCGCCGCGGTGGATGTAAATCCGGATCTCGCCGGATGTTTTCGATTCCGCCCGCCGGATCGCTTCCAGAATGCGGTCGTGGTCGAGCCGACTGAGAAATTCTTTGGTGCGCATCGCTACCAGCTGCCGCTTGATCCGCCGCCGCCAAAACCTCCGCCCCCGCCGCTGAAGCCGCTGAAGCCGCCGCCGGAAGAGCCCCCGCTGGACCAGCCACCACCACTTCCTCCTCCCCATCCGCCCATGAACGGTCCACCAAAACTCGAGTAACCGTAGCCACGCCGTCGCCTGCTCGCCCGCATCATCAGCAGTAGAAAAACCAAGAAAATAATGAAGATGAGCGCGCCGCCGCCGCCCTTCTTCGAAACTCGGTCAGCGTTCGTCGTTCCGTCCCCTTTGTACTCACCACGGATCGCCTTGCAGATAAGGTCAATCCCTTCCGCAAGCCCTCCTTCGTAATCGCCCGTCCTGAAATGCGGGTTGATGTGACGGGCGCGGATGTCGAACGCGGTGATGTCGGGTAGCGCTCCCTCAAGTCCGTAGCCGACCTGCAGTGAGATTTTGTGGTCCTCGACGAAGATGAGAAGTGCTACTCCGTTGCCTCCGCTCGTTTGTTTCTGACCAATCCCCCACGATTGCGCGATCCGCTGGCCGTAGTCTTCAATTGACGAATCGCTCTGCATTTTCGGAAACACCGCGACCAAAACCTGATCCGAAGTCTCGCGTTCAAATTGTGCGAGTTGCTCATTGAATCGCAGCGCCACTTCAGGCTTCACGACATTCGCGTAGTCGTTGAAGTAACGATCGGGCTTAGGCGGGATGGTTTCGGCGGCGCGTGCTGAGTTAAAGGTCAACACGCACAGCACGGTGATCAACGTCGCCCAACGCTGCATCGTCATCCCGAGCGGATGCGAGGGACCTCTCATCGGCTGATGGCGCGCTCGGTGGCGACTAAACATTTCAAGCTGCGGGTGCGAGCTCCTTCGCATTCGCTCAGGATGACGGCTGCCGGCGCGCTAAGGTGTCGGCGCAGCGCTGGCGGCAGGGCTCGAGACCGCCGGCGGCGTGGCAGTTCCCGGCGCCGTCCCGCCAAAATTGAAGTTCACATTCGGCGCTCGTTCGGACCCGGCCTGCGCAGTGAAAAATGGTCGCGACTGAAAGCCAAACATCTTGTTCAGCATGTTCGTCGGGAAAACGCCGAGCGCGGTGTTGTACTCCTGGACCGCCGCGTTAAAGTTACTTCGCTCCACGGAAATGCGGTTCTCCGTGCCTTCGAGTTGCGCCTGCAGATTCTGGAACGCTTCCGTCGCGCGGAGCTGCGGATAGTTCTCGCTCACGACCAGCAAACGCGAGAGCGCGGTGCTCAGCTGTCCCTGCGCCTGTTGGAATTGAGCCAACTGCGCCGCATCGGTCGGCGCCTTGCTCGGATCGAGTTTCACCTGACCGACACTCGCACGCGCATTGACCACTTCAGTCAGCGTCGACTTCTCGAAATTAGCCGCGCCTTGCACGGTGTTCACAAGGTTCGGGATCAGGTCAGCGCGCCGCTGATACACGGACTGCACGTCGGCCCATTTCTTGTTCACGTTCTGCTCGAGCGTGACGAGCCGGTTGTAGCTGCCGCAACCGGTCAGCACGAAAACGAGTGCGGAGGCAAGCAATGACATCCCACCGGCGCGCAAAAGATTTTTCATAGATAGGTGACTGATCGGTCGAGGCCGGGAATCGTTTCGCAGTTCGTCGCGCAAGTCAATGCTCGGTCGTCGCGGATGCGCTTTGTTCAACCGGCGGTACCACATGGGCGCTTGCTTCCTCCGACTCACGCGCCGGCGGCGCAACATCGGCCGTCGCTTCCGGCTTCGGCGTCGCGGAGGGCAAATACCGCCGTCGCAATTCTTCCGCGTTCGGCAGCTCGTCGAGATCGCGCAAGCCGAAATGCTCGAGAAAAAACTGCGTTGTCTCGTAGAGGAGCGGGCGACCGGGCACCTCCGCGCGCCCCCCGATTTTGACCAGCCCGCGTTCCATCAGGGTCTGTAAAACTCCATCGATCGCCACACCGCGGACCGCCTCGACATCCGCGCGCGTAATCGGCTGGCGATAGGCAATGATGGCCAGCGTCTCGAGCGACGGTGGGGTCAGCCGCGCTGGCTTCGCCGCCGGAAAAAGCTGCTGCACCCATTCGCCGTAGGCAGGATCGCTCGCCAGCTGCCAGCCCTCCGCGCGCTCCACGACTTGAAACGCTCGCCCCTGCCCAATGTTCTCGACCCGCAGTTGTTCCAACGCTGCCGCAATTTCCGCTTCGTTGACTCGCGCAAACTCGTTAGGCGAGAGCGCATCATCGCTCCGCGCCGCCTTGATCGCCGCACGCAATTCTGACGCCGAAAGCGGCTTTTGCGCGCTGAACAACAGCGCTTCAACGATGCGGTGGAGCGTCATCCTGAATTTTAATCTGGAAACCAGAAATCCAGAAAGGGAAACACAGCGGGGAGTTGAAGCACGAAAAACGGAGTCATTCCGAGCGAAGCCGAGGAATCCCGTAGCACCGCCAAAGGCACCGCCACAGGGTCCCTCCACTCCGTTTCGCTACGCTCGACTCCGCTCAGGATGACGACAATTGCCGGCGTTCTGGTTTCCAAATTTTCAAACTTCTTCTGCCCGCGTTCCTGCTTTCCTAATTCACCCCGATCGCATTCTGGATCGCGTCTGCGATCCGGTCTGCCTGCCGGTCGATTTGCGCCAGTTCGCGCCCTTCGATCAACAAGCGGATCTTCGGCTCGGTGCCGGAGTAACGCAGCAGCACGCGGCCTCGGCCGGAGAGTTCCTTTTCCGCCTCGCCGACCAGTTGCATCACCCCGGGGATTTCGTTCACCGGCCGCTTTTCTTTCACGCGCAGGTTCCGTTGCGCCTGCGGATATTTGCTCAGGCATCGCTTCAATTCGCTTAGCGGTTTCCCAGTCGCTTTCATGATCCGCAAAATCTGCAGCGCGCTTACGATGCCATCGCCCGTCGTCGTGAAATCACGGAAAATCATGTGGCCACTTTGCTCGCCGCCGAGGTTCAAATTTCGCTGCACCATCTCCTCGAGCACGTAGCGATCGCCGACTTTCGCGCGGATCACCTTGCCGCCGAGCGGCGCAAGCGCCTCGTCGAGTCCGAAGTTACTCATCACCGTCGCGACCAGCGTCCTCTCGGCCAGCCGATCCGATTGCAACATATCGACCGCCGCGATCGCGAGAATCTCGTCGCCATCCACGACCTCGCCGTTCTCGTCGCAGAGCAACACGCGATCGGCGTCGCCATCATGCGTGAGGCCGACCTGCGCGCCCGATTCGCGCACGATCCGCTGAATCTCCGCCGGGTAAGTGCTCCCGCATTCCGCATTGATGTTCGTCCCGTTCGGCTCGTTGTGCGCGACGGTCAGGTCGGCGCCCAGTTCGCGCAAAATGCAGGGCGTGGATTTGTAGGCCGCACCGTTACCGACATCGACCGCGATGCGCATTTTTTCGAGCGACATCTTTCTCGGAAAACTCGCTTTCGCGAACTCCACGTAACGCCCAAGCGCGTCATCGATGCGGGTCGCGCGGCCGATCTTGCCCGCGGTCGGACGGACCGCATCGATCTCTCCGCTGAAAACGAGTTGCTCGATTTGGTGTTCGATTTCGTCCGCCAATTTATAGCCGTCGTGCCGGAAGAATTTGATTCCGTTGTCCTCGTACGAATTATGCGAGGCGGAGAGGACGATCCCGGCATCGGCGCGTAGCGAACGCGTGATATACGCCACTCCAGGCGTGGGCAACGGACCGATCACCAGCACGTCGACGCCAAGCGAAGTAATGCCCGCGACGAGCGCATTTTCCAGCATGTAACCCGACAGCCGCGTGTCTTTCCCGAGCACGATCTTCGGGCGCGCGCCGGCGGGATGTTCGCGCGGATTGAGCTGCGTAAAAATATGCGCCGCCGCCCGCCCGAGCTTCAGTGCGGTCTCGGCCGTCACGGGCTCGACGTTCGCGATCCCGCGCACGCCGTCCGTCCCGAAGATTTTCTTCTCCTGCGCCATCGTTTCGATTCAAACGCCCGACACTCGCTTCGTAAACCGCAAAGTGTCCGCTACCCTGTCGCTTCCTGTTCGGCGCTTTCCCGACCGCCCTGCGCCGCGTTCATCTCGTTGATCTTTCGGTGCAGGGTGCGCCGGCTGATCCCGAGCTTTTGGGCGGCCTTCGTGATGTTGCCGTTTGTCGTCGCCAGCGCCTGCGCGATGAGCCGGTTTTCGGTTTCGTGAATGTCGAGCGCGCCCGACTTCGCGCCGAAAGCTTTCGACGGTGTGATGCCGCCCGGCAACGAAGCGCCCGCCGCCTGCCGCACGTTGGTTGGCAGGTCGCGCAGCGTGATTTTCGCGCCGGTCGCCATCACTACGCCGTGCTCCATCGCGGTCCGCAACTCGCGCACGTTGCCCGGCCAATTGTAGGTCAGCAGGGTGTTCATCGCGTCGGCGGTCAGCTCGAGCAGCGGCTTCTCGTTCACCTGGCAGAAGTGCCGCAGAAAACTGTGGACGAGCAGCGGGATGTCTTCTTTCCGCTCGCGCAACGTCGGCATCGTGATGTGCACGACATTCAGTCGAAAATAGAGATCGTCGCGGAATTTTCCCTCCGCCACGAGACGCTCGAGGTTTTTGTTCGTCGCGGCGACCAGCCGCACATCCGCTTTCAAAGTCTGGTTCCCGCCCACGCGCTCGAAGGCACGCTCTTCGCTGATCACGCGCAGCAGTTTCACCTGCGTGCTCGCGTCGATCTCGCCGATTTCGTCCAGGAAAATGGTGCCGCCGTTCGCCTGTTCGAAACGTCCGACCCGCCGCTCATGCGCGCCGGTGAACGCGCCGCGCTCGTGACCGAACAATTCGCTCTCGAGCAACTGCGGTGAGAGCGCCGCGCAATGCACCGTCACGAATTTCGCTTTGCTGCGCCGGCTCAGATTGTGAATCGCGTGCGCGGCCAGCTCCTTGCCCGTCCCGCTCTCGCCTTCGATGAGCACATTCGCCGACGAGGGCGCGACCTGCCGGATCGTATCGAGCACTTCGCGCAACGCCACCGACTCGCCGATCACATTCTCGAGACCGAACCGCTCGTCGATCTGCTGCTTCAACACGCGGTTCTCCTGCTCGATCCGGCGACTACCGAGCGCACGCGCGATCAACATTTCGACCTTGTCGAGATTGAGCGGCTTGGTCACGAAATCGTACGCGCCCCGCTTCATCGCTTCTACGGCCGTGTCGACCGATCCGTACGCCGTCATCATCATGCAGATCGGCGGGTGGGGACGCTTCAATGCGCGCTCAATCAGCGTCATCCCGTCTTCGCCGGCGAGCCGGAGATCGGTCAACAACACGTCGATCTGATCGCGCTCCAGCACATCCATCGCGCCGGCGATGTCACCCGCCACGTAGACGTCGTACTCGTCTTCGAGCAAACGCCGCAACCCATCGCGTGTGTGCTTTTCATCATCGACGATCAGAATTGTCGGTTGCATTTCGACTGCGCAATTTTGGCGCGATCGACCGATCTCACAACGGCGAACTTCCGCCGCCGCGCTCAATCAGAGCGGGCAACTCGTCTCAGGTAACCGCGGGGATTGAACGTCATTAAAAACTTCTCCCGGCGTCCGTCCACCTCGAAGTCGTGGTCTCGCGCGAGAAAATCCTGCACTGCTTCCATCGGTCCCGGTCCGAACTCCGGTAACGCCGGATGCCCGTTTACGTTCGTGTCCTCGACGATGAGGTAGCTGCCTTCCGACACGAATGGACTATAGAGCGCGAGTTCGCAGGCGACGTGTGCGGCACTGTGGTCGGAATCGAGGATCACGATCACCGGTCCGCTCTGCCGCGCCGCGTCCTGCACCTGCCGGACAATCTCCGCGTCAACCGACGAGCCGGTGAGATAGCGGACGCGCGGATGTACGGGCAGGTCCGGCTGCGGATCGAGATCGATGCTGATAATTTCGCCTCCGCCTAACGAATCGCAGAGCGAGGCGAGGAACATCGCACTGCCGCCAGCGAACGTGCCCGTCTCGATGATCAAGCGCGGCCGCACATCCCAGACGATTTCCTGGTAAATCCAGAGATCCAAAGGGCACTTCAGAACCCGCGTGCCCGCCCAATGCGTGTCCTGCCAGGTCCCGCCCGCGCGCCCGGTTTCATAGTAAAGGCGGTGAAACAGATTCACTGTCTCCCGCTCTTGTGGACTTAGGTCGTTAGGTGTCATCGTCTTCGAAGCGTCACGCTAGTGCGTCTCCGCGCATTGATCCAACCAGGAGGCGTCTCGACATGTTCGCGAGTTTCGCGCATAGGCTGTCCAGCCTGTGGACGAATTCAGTTACCTTTCAGTCCTGCTCTCCGTCATCATCGGCCTGGCTGTCACCGAGATTCTGCAAGGTTTCCGCCAGCGTCTGCTGGCCCATGGGAGTGTGCGGAATTATTGGCCGTCCCGGCTCTGGGCCGCCACGATTTTGCTCGTCTGCGCACAGACCTGGTGGGCGATGTTCGGTTTGCGATCGCGCCACGATTGGACCTTCGAGGAGTTCCTCGTCCTGCTCGTGCAAACCATCCTTCTCTACCTCGTCGCCGGCCTTGTTTTTCCGGATTTCGCTACGGACGAAACCGTCGATCTGCGTGAGCATTATTTTCGGCAACGAAAACGATTCTTCGGCCTGCTCATCGCCGTCGCGCTGGTCAGCATCTGCCGCGATCTCGTCTTTAATCACGCCTTGCCGGACCGGACGAACCTCGCGTTCCACATCACCTACATCGTGATCGCCGTGAGCGCGATCCTGACCGCGAACGAATGGTATCACAAAGCCCTCGCGCTTTTCACCGCCGCGGCCTTCGTGAATTACATCAAGATCCTTTTCGAACGGTTGCAGTAGCTACTTCGCGGCGCACCACTGGTCGACCCACTCATTCACGGTCTTGTACCAAAGCTGCGCATTCTGCGGCTTCAGCACCCAGTGACCTTCGTCCGGGAAGTAGAGCATCTTCGACGGCACCTTCATGCGCTGCAGCGTCGTGAAGAGCTGAAACCCCTCCGAAACATCGAGCCGGAAATCCAGCTGACCGTGCACCACCAGCGTCGGCGTCTTCATTTTATCGGCGAACAAAAGCGGCGACCATTTGCGGTAAAGCTCCCGGTTCTTCCATGGCGGCCCGCCGAATTCCCATTCGTTAAACCAGAGCTCTTCCGTCGTCCCGTAAGCCGACTCCGTATTGAACATCCCGTCGTGCGACACCGCGCATTTGAAGCGATCAGTATGTCCGAGAATCCAGTTCACCATGTAGCCGCCGTAGCTCGCGCCGAGCGCCGCCTCGCGCGTCTTATCGATGAACGGAAACGTCTTCTCCGCGTAATCGAGCCCCTTCATCAGATCGACGTAAGGCTTGCCGCCCCAATCGAGATTCACGCCGTCGGTAAACTTCTGCCCGTAACCGGTCGAGCCATGCGGATTGATCATCACCACCACGTAGCCGTTCGCCGCGAACAACTCCGGGTTCCACCGATAGCTCCACGAATTCCCCCACGCGCCCTGCGGCCCGCCATGGATCAAAAACTTCAGCGGATATTTCTTGTTAGGTTCGAACCCCGGCGGCTTGATCAGAAAACCCTGCACGTCCGTGTTCTCTGCGCCTTTGAAAGTGAATGATTCCAGCGGCTGCAGGTCGATCTGCGACAAAAGAGCGTCATTGACGTGTGTGACCGCGACCGGCTCGCTCTTCCGCGAAACATCGAGCCGCGCAATCTCAGCCGGAGCCGCAACCCCCACGCGGCTGAAGAACAGCGTGCGTCCGTCATTCGCAAACGTGACGTCGTCCGCATGCGTCCGCGCTAGCTCTGTCGGTTGTTTCCCATCCAAGCCTAACGAGTAAATCGGCGACTCGCCGTGATCTTCCGCGCTGAAGAAGACCGACTTCGAATCCGGCGACCACGCCAGGCTCCCGACCGACCGATCCCAATCGGGCGTCTGGTTCCGCGTCTGGCTGTTATCACGCTCGAAGACGAGCAGCGCCTCCTTGTCCGCCTCGTAACCGGCACGCGCCATTGATCGCCACGCAAGGTATTTCCCATCCGGCGAATAAACCGGCGTCGTGTCGCTGCCGGGACTCGTCGAGATTTTCTTCGGGTCCGAGCCGGACTGGCCAATACCACCCGCGATCGGCACGATGAAGATTTCGTTGTTCGTGCTCGTCGCTTCGACTTCATCGATGTTGCTCGTGTAGGCGAGCTCCTGGCCGTCGTGGGAAACCGCATACATGTCCTGTCCGCCGAGATTGAAGGGCGGCACATCGTGATCGCCCGGCGTGAGATCGCGCGATGGAACACTCTCCGGCATGCCCGCTTCGCTGAGCGCCGGCACCACAAACAGATGGCTCCGCTTGTTCTCCGTGTAACCGGTCCAATGCCGGTAAAGCAGCTTCGTGAAAACCTTCGCCTTCACTTTGCTCTTCGCGATTTCCTCGTCGCGCTGCTTGTTCTCCGCGTCCGTTTTCACGTCCGGATAAACTGACGACAAGAACACAACGTTCTTCCCGTCGCCCGTCCAGATTCCGCCATCCCCGCCCGTGGAAAGATTCGTCACCTGATGCGGCACGCCATTGAGTCCGCCGCTTTCCGGAGTAAAATTGCACATCCAGATTTGCGACGGATCGGTTGCCTTCGAAGTCCAGATCAACCGCTTCCCATCCGGAGAAAACCGTGGCCGCTCCTCGTGGTTCGGCGTTTGATTTAGTCGACGCGATTCGCCCTTGCCATCAGCCGCCACGATCCACAGATGCGCAACCTTCGTGTTCTTCTCGAGGTCGACATCCACGCAATCGAACACCACCCACTTCCCGTCCGGCGAAACCGTAAACCCGCCGATCCGTTTCAGCTTCATCATGTCCTCAAAGGTGAACGGCCGCTTGCCGGCCACACTGCTCATTTGCGGCGGTGAAGTTTGGGCGAACGCCGAACCGGCGAACGCGAGAAGAACGATCAGAGTCTTGCAGTACATCAGGTTGAGCTGGCAAGCTCCTGCCGAAGCAAACGGCGCGCAACTCCAGCCGACAACTCTTGTAGGGCAAGCATTCCTGCTTGCCGAAGGCCGGCTGCGGCACCGAGGAATCGCTGCCCTACAACTAAGCACGGCCAGGCACAAACGCCGCCCGCGCCGCGATCAGCCGATGTTGCTCGACGCGGTCGCGCTGTTCGGTCGCGCGCCGTTCCAGTTCCGGATAATCCGCCCCCTGAAGTTGCGGAACAGTCCCGCTCGCGCTCTGAAGCGCCCGCCAAAGGAGTTGCTTGCCGGTTATTCCGAGCACCAAACCTTCGAGGCCTTGAAGCAGGCCAACCCCGTCCCCGTCATTTTCTTTCCCCAATTTAGCCTGGCCGAATTTCTCTGCGATCCAGGCGCCGGCTTTGCGCACGACGCTTTCTTTCATGGCGAAGCTTTTCATGAGGTCCCGCAACAAGTCCTGGTCCGCCATCACCTCTACGTGCAGCTCCGCCAGGAAGCTCTTGAGGTTGGAACCAGGGGATTGTTTGGCGAGATGCTCGATCAATTCCAAAGCAGCTACAGCGCCGGCCAGATGGTCGTTCAGATAAGTGTCCAGATCGTCCGAAACAGAGTTGCTCATGCGTTGAAATCGCGCCTCGCGAGATAAGGGGCCGTGCTCGCTACTCTCTCGAGCCGGGCCGGAGGATGATGAGCTATCGACCGATCATACGTCTACCTAACGAACGCAAATGCTGGCCGAGGTTCGGTGTCGAGAACCCGGAACGTTGGTTCCATCTCAGCGCCTTTCCAACCGAGAACTGGAACAAGCTGGCCACGCGTCGACTCATTAGCTATGCTTCGCAGATATGGCTGAAGTAATGATCGATATCATCAAGAACGGTCCTTTCATCATCAAAGGAGACGTGCAACTGACCGACAGCGACGGCAATACTTATCCCGCGGAGAAGCGGATGGCGCTATGCCGCTGCGGCGCATCGACGGAAAAACCATTCTGCGACGGAACGCACTCGAAGATTGGCTTCCAGGCGGCGGAGAAGGCCGTTCCCGGATCGGCGGAATAGCACGTGCTTACAGGCCCGCGGGCGTGTGATTGTGCGATCGTCGTGATCACCGTGTTCATCACCCACGTCGGCGCTTCAAATGTCGGGAACAATACCGACGCGGCCTGGACCAGCAGCCGCGCTACCACGACCTTGTAAAGGTTGCGCCGCCTGAGTTCGGCGAAAACGACTTCATGCGGGGGCCGGTTGTCTATCAGCACACGCTGGAGAACGCGATACCCATTCCTTCTCATCTCCTGCCGAATGATCCGTCGCCCGCTTCGAACCACGTCCGGCCGCCCGCGCGCGAAGTGCCTTACTTTGGCGATGCTCATTGCACCGGTTTTTGGTTTTCTGGTTTCCAAATTTAAAACTCCCCTTCCTGCGTTCCTGCTTTCCCCATTCAAAGAACTGCTCCACTCCATCGGTTGTGAATATCCGCTTACGTGAGGTCGAACCGGCCGACCTGCCGCACTTCTTCGCGCACCAAGAGGATGCTGTCGCAGTGGAGATGGTGGCATTCACGTCGCGCGAGCGCGCCGCGTTCGACGGGCATTGGGCGAAGATCCGGGCCGACGCGACGAGTCTGATCAGGACCGTGGTAGCCCGACGGCGAGGTCGCCGGGAACATCGGTGGCTGGAATTCGCACGGACAGCGCGAGGTCGGGGCTACTGGATCGACCGCGCCTCTTGGGGCCGCGGCGTCGGCACCGCGGCACTCTCCGCTTTCCTTCGCCTGGAGCAGACGCGTCCGCTTCATCCCGGCGTGGCGAAGCACAACCTCGCTTGACTCCGCGTGCTGCAAAAATGCGAATTCACGTTCGTCCGCGCCACCGTCGACGCATCCGAGGACGCAGACGGCGTGCACGTTCTCCTGGCGCTCGGGCTAACCCCGTATGACCACGGCGGAATTGCGCTCGCCCTCAGAGGCGGGCGCCTCTTGGAAGAGCTTCCTCGATGGCGTCAGCGCGACCGACCCAATCACGTCACCTTCATCGCCTTCCTGTTCCTCGCGTCGCCTTCTACGTCTTCCTCTTCGACTTTGCCAAAACCATCGGCACTGGTTCGGCCCGCGTCTCCCGGAAATCGAAGCCTCCGGCCCGCCGTAGATCGGGTAATATCGCGCCTCCAGTGGCACGTTACCTGCCTCACCAGAGAGGGTGAGACGCGCACTCGCCGCCTACTGGAACAACCGCTCGCTCCGGCTGAAAGGCTGGATCGTGATCGCGGCCCCGGTGATTGCGATGGTGGGCGCGACCGCACTTTTCGGCATCAGCAAAGGCATGGGCGAACGTGCGGAACTGCACGTGCGGCAAGCGCTCGACGCAGAGGCGCGCGCGCACGGACTGCTGACGTTGCTGGTCGATAGCGAGACCGGTTTGCGCGGCTACCTCTTGACGCGCAACCGCACCTTTCTGGAGCCAAAAACGCGCGCCACCGCGCTTCTGCCGGCCGCATTGGACGCACTCGAGCATGCGCTCGCGGAGAGTCGAGGGAAGGTCCCGCAAAGCATGCAGCGTCTGCGCGACGGCACACGTCGTCAGCTGGCTTTGCAGGATGAAGGCATCGCTGAGTTCGCCGCCCACGGCGACTCGAAGGCTTTGCAAACGAAGCTGACCGAAGGCAAGGCGGCGATGGACGCGCTGCGAAGCGAGTTCGCGACGATCTTCGAACAGGAATCCGCCATCCTCGACACTCGCCGCGCCGATGCGCAACGGCTCAATGAGATAATTACCTCCGCGCTTTTCCTCATGGCGGCTGGCGGCGTCATCATCGGCATCCTTGCTGCCCATGGTTTCACACATGGCATTGCTCGCCGGATCGAGCGCCTCGCGGCGAACACCCTGCGCTTGCACGAGGAGCAGCCGCTCACCGATCTCGCGCCTGGCCGCGACGAAGTCGGCCGGCTCTCCAATGCGCTGAGTGACGCGAGTGCGATGCTCTCCGCGCGGCGTAAGGAATTGCTCGCCGCGAAAGAAGCCGCCGAGCGCGCAAACGTCGCCAAGAGTGAATTCCTCGCGCACATGAGCCATGAGATCCGCACGCCGTTGAATGGCCTCATCGGTCTCGCCGATCTCGTCCTCGAGACCGAGCTCTCGAGCACGCAACGCGATTACCTGAACATGGCGAAAAGCTCAGGCGACTCGCTCCTCGCGATCGTCAACGACGTGCTCGATCTCTCAAAGGTCGAGGCCGGCAAGCTCACGCTCGAAGCGGTCGAATTCGACCTGGACGACCTGCTCGAGAAGACGATTCAGACGCTGCGGACGCGCGCATCGGTCAAAGGCTTGCAGTTGAACCTCGAGGTCGCGAGCGACGTGCCGCGTCGCATCATCGGTGATTCGCTACGCCTCCGGCAGATCCTGATCAATCTGATCGACAACTCGATCAAGTTCACGCGACGGGGCGAGGTCGCCCTGCATGTCGCGATCGGCGAATGCCATCCTCGCCGTTGCGAATTGCGCTTCGCAGTGACCGATACCGGCATCGGCATCCCGCCCGAGAAACAGGAGCTTATCTTCGCGGCGTTCGCACAATCCGACAACTCGACGACGCGCGAGTTTGGCGGCACCGGGCTCGGCCTGACGATTTGCTCGCAGCTCGTCGCGCAGATGGAAGGGCGCATCTGGGTCGAGAGCACGCCGGGACGCGGCAGCGCTTTTCACTTCAATGTCATCATGGCGCATGCACAAAACTCTGCGCCGGCGCCGAAGCCCGTCGTGGCTGCAGCGGCGGCTCCACCAGATAAACGTCTCCGCATCCTGATCGCCGACGACAACGCGATCAACCGCACCGTCGCCGCCGGCATCGTGGAGGGATTCGGGCACGAGTTTGTGCTCGTTTGCGATGGCGCCGAAGCGGTCGAAGCATGGGCGCGCGAGAAGTTTGACGTCGTCCTCATGGACGTGCAGATGCCGGGGCTCAATGGCTTTAGCGCCACCGCGCGAATCCGCGCCGCGGAGCAAACATACGGCGCGCACACACCCATCATCGCGATGACTGCTTACGCCGGCGAATCGGATCGCGAACGCTGTCTCGCCGCCGGTATGGACGATTACGTGGCGAAGCCAATCCGGAAAGCTTTACTCGCCGCCGCGCTGGCTCGGCAGGCCGGCGCAACGATTCGGCCCGAAGAAATAACCGACAGCGCTGAGCGCGAAGACGAGTTCACGGTCGACGGCCTGCTCCGCTCGCTCGACGGCAACGAGCCGCTGCTCGCGCGCATAATCGAATTATTCCATACCCACACGCCATCGCTGATCGCGACCCTCGAGGATGCGCTCGCCGCGTCCGATTGCGCAGCCGCCGAACGCACCGCGCATCAACTCGCCGGCTCGCTCGGCAACTTCGCCGCCGCGCATGCGGCACGGCTCGCGCGGGATCTCGAGACCGCGGCCGGCGCTGCTGAGTTGTCACGCGCACGCGACGTCTCGAAGCTACTCCACCATGAACTCGATTCCATTTTCGCCCGACTGGGCGCTGCCCACGCCGGAACAAAAGTCGAACTCGCCAGCGCCGTTGCCGGCTGAACCACCGCCTTCCGAGTTTGCCGAATCGCTTCCGGTCATCGTCGCCGAAGACGATCCGATTTCGCGCGAAGTGCTGATCGCCGCGGTCGAAGGTCTTGGCTACCGCATCATCGCCACGCGCGACGGCCGCGAAGCGATGGAAGCCCTCCGCGCGCAGACCACGCCGGCGCTCGCGGTGATCGATTGGATGATGCCGGGGATGGACGGCATCGAAATCTGCCGGCGTGTCCGCGAAGCCAACAGCATCGTCTACATTATCCTGCTCACCGCGCGCGGCGGCACCGATCGCGTTGTCGAAGGCCTCCAAGCCGGCGCCGACGATTACCTCACGAAGCCGTTCGCGAAGGAAGAACTGCGCGCGCGTCTCCAGGTCGGCGCGCGCATCATCAATCTCCACACCGCGCTCGCCGCGCGCGTGCAAGAACTCGAAGAAGCCTCCGCCGAAATCGGCCGCCTGCGCCTCTCGATTCCACTCTAGACGCTGCCCACGCGAGCGTCTCGGGGTTGCTCGAAATACCGAAGGCGCGGCTCCGTGGTAAGGTGCGAGATGGACATCGCGACGAGCGCCGATGTGGCGATGCTGGTGGATCGCTTCTACGGCAAGGTGCGCGTGGACGCGCTGCTCGGGCCGATCTTCAACGACGTGGCGCAGGTGGACTGGCCGGCGCACA
Source organism: Verrucomicrobiota bacterium (assembly GCA_030945725.1). Taxonomy (GTDB): domain Bacteria; phylum Verrucomicrobiota; class Verrucomicrobiia; order Chthoniobacterales; family UBA10450; genus JALYZW01. The sequence goes on from JALYZW010000315.1 coordinate 15,538, forward strand.
TGGCGACGCTTTACAGCTTTTGGGAAACGATGCTGCTCGGCGCTGGCACCTATCGCGGCGACGCGTTCGCGAAGCATGCGGTGCTGCCGGTGGAGAAGGCGCACTTCGATCGCTGGCTCCAGGTGTTCCTCGCGACGGTGGACGAGAATTTCTCCGGCCCGAAAGCTGAGGAAGCGAAAGGACGCGCGCTGAGCATCGCCGATACTTTCGCGCGGCGCATGGGCGTGCTGCCGCCGCACACGGTGCTCTTGCAGCCGTAAAACCGCATCTTCAATCTCGCCGCCCTCGGCGCGATCCTTGTCTTCGGC
>JALYZW010000325.1 GCA_030945725.1 Verrucomicrobiota bacterium
GCATCCAGGCGCGCTTCACCGGCAGCTTGGATTTTGTAAGCCGATAAAGATTATCGAAAATCAGCTCCCCTTCCCGGCCCGCATCGCAGGCATTGACCACCACGCCGACATCTTTGCGTTGCAGTAATTTCTTCAGCGAATTGTAGCGCTCCTTCGAGTCGGCGATCGGCTTCAGCCCAAATTTCTCGGGGATGATCGGGAGCGTCTCGAGGCGCCAGAACCCGTACTTCTTCTTGTCGATATCCTCCGGCATCTCGAGTTCGACCACGTGGCCGACGGCGGAGGAAATGACGTAGGTGTCGTTCTCGAAGTGGTCGCCTTGTTTCGGGACGTTGCCGAGCGCGCGCGCGAGATCCTGCGCGACGCTCGGTTTTTCTGCGATGATCAGCGACTTAGACATCTGAGAGGGAATTCGTACAACCCGAAAACGAGCAGCGCGTTGCGGACGAGCTTACGCGAGTTTGACGAAGTACTTGCCCGGCAACTGTTTGACGAGGCGTTTCAACTCGAGGCGCAGGAGGGTAGAAGAGACAGTGCCGCTTGGCAACTGCGACTTCGACGCGATGTCGTCGATCGACGTTTCGGTCGCGTCGATGGCGTCGTAAACGCTCCGTTCGTCGGTTGTCAGAGCCGGCAGAGGACGTTCCGCCGCTGCCGCAGACGGCTTCGTTTCCGGCAATAGAATCTGCATGTCGTCGAGGATGTCACTCGCATCCATGACCAGCTTCGCGCCTTGTTGGATGAGCCGATTCGAACCTTGTGCGCTCGGCGCGTTGATGTGGCCCGGCACGGCGTAAATCGAGCGCCCTTGTTCCAACGCCTGCGTCGCGGTAATCAGCGCGCCGCTATTCAGGCCGGCTTCCACGACCACAATTCCGTGACTCCATCCGCTGATGATCCGATTGCGCATTGGGAAAGTCTGTCGATCTGGCTCAACTTGCATGTTGAACTCGGAGACGATCGCCCCATTCCCGCTTCGGATTTTTTCCGCGAGCGCGGCGTTTTCGGGTGGATACAGGTTCATTAACCCCGAGCCGATCACCGCGATCGTGCGGCCTTTCGCGGCCAGCGCGCCCTGGTGCGCCGCCGTGTCGATCCCGCGCGCCAGTCCGCTGATAACCGTGAGTCCCGCATAGGCGAGTTGATACGAAAGTTTCTTCGCCGCCTCGGTGCCGTAATGCGTGGTGCGTCGCGATCCGATCACGCCAATCGCGTGCTGATCTCGTTCCTGCAGTTCGCCCCAGACATAGAGCACGATCGGCGGCGCGTGGATCTCCCGCAGCTGACGCGGATAGAGCGGCGACGCGGCGGTGACAATCGATGCGCCAAAATCGCGCACGCGCTTCAGCTCGGCCGGCAGATCTACGAGATTCTCCCAGTTCCTGATTTGCTCCGCGACTTCGGCTCCGATCCCATCAACGGCGCGCAACGCCGAACCGCGCGCGGCCAAAACTTGCTCCGGCGTGCTAAAGACCTGGAGCAAATTGCGGAGCCGGACCGGCCCCATCATCGGCAGCATGTTCAGCGCGACGCACGCTTCAGTGGAATTCATCGGAGCGATTGCGACCTCGTTCTGTCCGATTCGGAAATCTTGTCATCCTGAGCGAAGCGAAGGACCTCGCAAAGCTGAGGGAATGTTCGGTGAACTTCGGTGAACCGAAACGGCTAGTGCGAGGTCCTTCGGCGTCTGCGCGCCTCAGGATGACAGCAATGGCCGATGCGGCAGTTTAACTAAAAAGGAATCTCGTCGTCGTCTGGCTCCGCGGGCGCGGCTTTCGGCGGAGGAGTTGTCGCCCGACCGCTCCCACTGGGTCTGCTGGCAGTGTATCCGCCGCTGCCGCCACCGCCTTCTTCCGCTTCGCCACCGCCTGGCCGACCACCCAAAAGCTGCATCGTTTCGCCAACCACCCGCAGCTTCGTGCGCTTTTGCCCGCTTTGTTTATCGTCCCAGCTATCAAGCTGCAACCGGCCTTCGATCAACACCGGCCGGCCTTTCTTCAAATATTCGCCGGCGATTTCCGCCAGTCGGGCCCACAGCACGACATCAACGAAAGTGACCTCTTCGCGCTTCTCGCCGTTTTCGAGGCTGTATTGCCGATTCACCGCCAAACCGAGATCACAGACCGCGCTGCCTTTCGGCGTGTAACGCACTTCCGGATCCCGCGTCAGATTCCCGACCAGAATGACTTTATTGAAGCTGGCCATCCGCCGGTTCTAGCGAAATTACTTCGCCTCGGCCAACTTTTTCGGCCGCTGCTCAGTCTTCGGTCGCAGCTTCTGATAATGCTGACGATAGACTTCTCCATCCAATTTGAACTTCGCGCGCAGCTTGGTGATCAATTGCGAATCGGCGTGAAAAATGAAGTTCACGAAGTGGCCCGCGTCGAGTTCCCCCGCGACGTATGAAAACGGCCGCTTGTCCATCTTCTGCACCTGCTCGATCTCGGCGCCTTCCTTCTGAAACTCGGACTCGAGACGGTCGACTACGTCCTTGATGGTGTCTTCTTTGCCCTGCGTGTTCAGCACAAGCAGCGCTTCGTAACGGTTCTTCATGATTCGGGAATTTTGTTGAACGTGTTCATCGCGGAAACGACGCCTTTGTCAATCGCACATTTCACCGCTTCGACGGCGCGAATCACGGCTTTCTCGATCACCGGTCTTTCTTCCTCAAAGAACCGGCCGAGCACGTAATCGACACTGCCTTCGCGCGGTGGCTCGCCGATCCCGATGCGTAATCGGGGGATGGCGTCGGTGGCGAAATGCATAAAGATCGATTCCAAACCGTTGTGGCCACCGGAACTCCCTTCGAGGCGAATTCGCAACCGGCCGAGCGGCAATGCCGTGTCGTCCGAGACCAGGAGTATTTCCGCAGGCGCGATCTTGTAAAAATCCGCGACCGCGGAGACCGGCTCGCCGCTGCGGTTCATGAAGCTCAGCGGTTTGACGAGCAACGTCTCGCCCACTTTGGCCCACGCCGAATTCCACTTGGCGGATTTCTGCCAGGACGCGCCGAGTTCTTTCGCGAGAAGATCGACGACGACGAAACCGACATTATGCCGGGTTCGTTCGTACTCTCCGCCCGGATTGCCGAGCCCGGCAATCAAGCGAACCGGGCCGCCGAGCTTTGCGCTTTCGTCAGCCATTTCGCCATGCTAGCACGCGCGGAAGATTCGCGGCCGCGCCCATCCCACGTGAAGCAATCGGTCGAGCGACAAAACGCTCGGCTGATCTACTTCTTCTGGTCCTTGTCCTTTGCGCCAGCCGCGGCGCCTTCCGGATCTTCCTTCTTCTCGCGGATGACTTCCGGTGAAGTCGGGGCTGCCTCGGCCGTGGCGGCAGGTTCTTCTTCGACCGTCGGCGCCATCACCGAAATCACGGTCAGGTCCGCTTGGATGCGTGTGGTCACCCCTTCCGGCAATGGCAGATCGCGGACGTGAATGGAATCCCCGATGTTCAGCGCGGAAACGTCCACCGTGATCACGTCCGGCAAATCGCGTGGAAGACATTCGATCCCGAGCGAACGCAGATTCTGCTCGAGCAGACCGCCAAAATTCTTCACCCCATTCGCAATGCCGGTCGGCTCAATCGGCACATCGGCTTCGATCGTTTCGTCCATCGAGACCGCGTGGAAATCGACGTGCAGAACATCGCCACCGAGAGGCGCGTGCTGCACTTCCTGCATAAGGGCGAGTCGATTCTGCGCTTCACCCGCGATTTCGAGTTCGACGAGGATGTTCTCGCCGGACGCATGGCTGAGCAGCGCGCTGATGTCGCGCTTGGAAATCTGCAAGGCCTCGGGCTTGACCTTCGCCCCATAGATTACGGCCGGCACTGCGCCGAGCGCCTTCAGTTTACGCACCGCCGAGCGGCCGAGCGCCGTTCGCCGTTCTGCCGCGAGTCTTACTTGTTTGGCCATATTCGATTCCTAGTGTGTGCTGTCGATCTGGAACAGCGATGAAACGGACTCGTCGTTATGAATCCGCTTGATGCTTTCACCGAGAAGCTCGGAGACGCAGAGCACCGTGGTCGTAAAGCCTTCCACCGTGCGTTGAGGCGTGCTGTTCGTCGTAATCAATTCCTTAATCTCGGACTTTTGCAACCGCTCAATCGCGACATCGACCAGCACGGCGTGAGCGACACCGGCATAAATATCGAGCGCCCCGTGCTTCTTCAGGATCGTGGCCGCGGAAGTCAACGTGCCGGCCGTCTCCGTCAGATCGTCGACCAGCAGGACGTCGCAACCTTCCACCTCGCCGATCACGTAAAGCGCTTTCGTTT
>JALYZW010000375.1 GCA_030945725.1 Verrucomicrobiota bacterium
GCCTTGGGCCGCTGCCGCGTCAGCCCGCCGTTGTAGCCGGCTGGATCTTCGCGTCCCCACGCCGATCGCGCAGCCATTCGTAGAACGCGATGCTGCGTTTGTTTCGGATATATCGCGCATCGAACAAGGCCTTTCCTTGTTCGTAGGAAGCTGGATCGATCGGTTCCCGTTTTTCCAGCACCGCGACGAGTCCGCCGGTCTCGCTCGGTACGTAATCAGTCGCCTCTCCCGGGCTCAGCTCACCGACCGCGCTCTTGATCGCCGGAAGATCGGGCGCATCGGGCGGCTTGTCCTTGGGCGCGAGCGGCGGCGTGAGCGGATTATCGACGAGCGAGAAAGGCGGAATGCGTTCGGCTTTCAGTCCGAGCTGTTGCGCCGCGGCGTCGATCGGTGTGCCGGCTTTGATCGCGTCGCGCAATTGATTGGCGACCTGCGCCCCCTTCGTTGCCGCGAGTTCGCGCGTTCGCTCGTTTTTCAACGCTTCGACCACCTTCGGTCTTGCTTCGTCCAACGTCAGAGGACGCGCGTCGGTCTTGCCGGCCAGATGCATGATATAAAAACCGTCCTTCACCTGGATCGCGTCGCTGTACGGCTCCTGCGCCGTGAGCTGAAACGCGTACTGCGCGAGCTGCGGATCGACCGCAAGCTTCGGGTCCGGCGCCGCTGCGGTAAATTCTCCGGTGGCTTCGAGCGGTGTCGAGAATTTCGCGGCGGCTTGTCCGAAGTTGACGTTTTTGTCGAGCAGCGTCTGGCTGAAATCGTTCGCCCGATCGGCTAGTTTTTGCAGCGCGTCGACTCGTTCTTTGCCCGTCAGTTTCTTCTCGGCCTCATTCAATCCGAAGGCGACAAACTCGACCCGGCGTTTCTCGTCTGTCTTCAGCTGCTCCTTGTGCGCTTCGAAATATTTCGTGATGTCTTCGTCGCTGATTTTAACATCCTTCGCAAAATCCTCATTGCGCAGGCGCACCACCGCGACCTGCATCTTCCCATAGGCCTGTTCGTAGTTTTGCTTGCTCTCGCTTTCCGCGAGGTGCACGCCGGCACCGAGTAAATCTTTCACGCGATCGAGCGAGAGCTGATCGCTCGCCAGCTCCTCAATCTGCGCTTCGGTGAAGCCGAGCGAGGGCAGCGCCGTCTGCGTGAACTCGTTATACTTATTGATATCGAAACCGGTCTCGTTTCGGAACGGCCGCAGCGTCCGGACAAATTCCACGATCTCATCGCTGGTCGGGCGGACGCCGAGCCGCTCCGCTTCGTGGCGCAGCACGAGCCGGTTCCAGGTGAATTCCGCATACGCCGTCGTCTCGGACGTCGCGCCCGAAGTCAGATCCTGGAGCAGCGTCATCATGCCGAGATCGCGGGCGAGATTTACCAGACGAGCATTTCGCTGGAACTCCACGCGCGTCACGGTTCGACCGTAAATGGTGCCCAGATGATCGGAGCGCGCGGCGGAGAGGTCGGTCTTGGTAAAGTAAAAGCAGAATGGGATGGCGAGGATCGCGATCACGATCATGAGCCAGCGATGGTGTTTGCGGAGAACGGTAATCATAGGACTTAAGCGCGCGGCAACCTACCGGCGGTGGCGCCGACGCGGCAAATCAATTCTCCCGCTCTGGCCGCACCTTCGCCGCGGCGGCCGCCCCGACCTTTAGCCGCAACGCGTTCAAACGAATGAAGCCGGTCGCGTCGCTTTGATTGTAGGTGTCGGCCGCGACCCCTTCCATCGTGGCAATGGTTGGATCGTAGAGACTGTTCGGACTCTTCCGGCCCGCCACGATGATGTTGCCTTTGTAGAGTTTCAAACGCACCACGCCGGTCACGTTGCGCTGCGTCTCGGCCACGAAAGCCTGTAGCGCTTCGCGTTCCGGCGCGAACCAGAATCCGTTGTAAACCAGCGTGCTGTATTTGGGGATCAGGCTGTCGCGCAAGTGCATCACTTCGCGATCCATCGTGAGCGTTTCCATCTGCCGATGCGCGAACTGCAGGATCGCTCCGCCCGGCGTTTCGTAAACGCCGCGCCCCTTCATTCCAACGAAGCGGTTCTCCACGAGATCCACGCGACCGATCCCATGTTTGCCGCCCAATTTGTTCAGCGCCTGCATCACGCCGAGCGGCGAGAGTGCTTCCCCATTTACGGCCACACAATCGCCGTCCTCATAACGCAACTCCACGTACTCAGATGCGTCCGGCGCTTTTTCCGGCGAAACGCTGAGCACGTACATCCCCTGTGCTTTCTCTCCGCTCGCATCGTACCAAGGGTCCTCGAGAATGCCGCTTTCAAAACTGATGTGGAGAAGATTGCGGTCCATCGAGTACGGCTTCGTCGCGCTCGCCGCCACGCGGATCCCGTTTGCTTCCGCGTATGCGATCATCTCCGCTCGACCGGGAAACGTCTTTCGAAACCGCTCTTCGCGCCACGGCGCGATGACTTTTAGCTCGGGAGCAAGCGCGGCCGCCGTCAGCTCGAAGCGCACCTGGTCGTTCCCCTTCCCGGTCGCACCGTGCGCGATCGCGTCCGCCTTCTCGGCCCGCGCGATTTCGACCATCCGTTTCGCGATCAGCGGGCGCGCGATGCTTGTTCCAAGAAAATACTGGCCCTCGTAAATCGCGCCCGCCTGCAGCATCGGGAAGATAAAGTCGCCCGCGAACTCTTCCCGCAAATCTTCGACGAAACATTTCGACGCGCCGGTCTTGAGCGCTTTCTCTTCCAGTCCATCGAGTTCTTCTTCCTGCCCGATGTCGGCGCAGAACGCGATGACCTCGGCGTCATACGTTTCCTTCAGCCAGCGGAGGATGACCGAAGTGTCGAGGCCGCCGGAATAAGCGAGGACGATCTTCACGTTTCCTTTCGCCGCGCAGTCGCCGGTCTAATCACCGAACGAAATTTCCACATCGCGGGCGGTCTGCACGAGTTCGCCGTCTGCAGGAACCAGCCGCAAACGATTGATCGCATCGGCGATCGGAACGTGGCGCACCTGATAGTTTTGATAGCTGACCATCGATCCGAATTGCTTCTCCGCGATGAGATTCACTGCCTTCACGCCGAAGCGAGTTCCGAGAATCCGATCGAGCGTGGTCGGCGTTCCCCCGCGCTGCAAATGCCCCAGCACCGTGCAGCGCGTTTCCTTGCCGGTGCGGACACTGATCTCCCGCGCGATGACTTCGCCCACTCCGCCGAAGCGGTACTCGCCGGCTTCCGTCGGATGCAACATCTGTTGGCCGTCCCGCGCTTTCGCGCCCTCGGCGACCACCACGATCGCTCCATGCACGCCGCGCGCTTCCCGTCGCCGCACGGCCTCCGCGATCCGATCGAACGCGAACGGAATTTCCGGGATCAGGATGATGTGAGCGCCGCCGGCGATGCCACCATGCAAGGCAATCCAGCCGGCGTGGCGACCCATCACTTCGAGGACCATGACGCGATTGTGGCTCGTCGCTGTCGTATGCAAACGATCGAGCGCATCCATCACCGAATTCACCGCCGAGTCGAATCCGAACGTCATCGCCGTCGCCTCGAGATCGTTGTCGATCGTTTTCGGCACGCCGATGCAATCGATCCCCGCTGCCTGCAGTTGCAACGCGGTCGTCATCGAGCCGTCACCCCCGATGATGATCAACGCCTTCACCCCGAGATCCGATAACACTTTGCGCGAGCTGGCGATCACTTCGGCCGCGACGACGGCCTTGTCGCCGGCTCCCACTTTCGCGACGAAATGGCCGCGATTTGTGGTGCCAAGAATTGTCCCGCCGCGCGGCGCGATGCCCGCGATTTGCGCGCGGTCCAGAACGCAAAAATTAGCCGGTGGCAGCAGCCCTTCGAAGCCATCGCGGAAGCCGAGGACTTCGATGCCGATCTTATCCGCCGCGAGCACGACCC
>JALYZW010000014.1 GCA_030945725.1 Verrucomicrobiota bacterium
GTTGAGACGCGTTCAGCGTTTGGTGCGTCTTGGCGGCGGATATAGCACCCGATTCCGACGAAGTGCTCTACGAGTCAGAGATCGCAGGTGAGGTTAACGCTTTCTAGCGTTGAGCGAAGCGACCTTCGCACCCTCTTCTGTGCTCTGAACGCACGGTCGGCTATTGGTCCCTCCAACGAAGCGCTCTCGAGCCGCTAAGCCCGAATCCGCGCGAAAGTCCGTGCCCATAGCCGCTTGCGTGACATCCAGCCGACCGCCAGTAGCGTCAGCCCACCCGCAGCCCACGTGCTCGGCTCGGGAACGGGGACGACTTCGCCTGTATTGGTTGTCGTGAACCCGCCCGTCCCGAGAAATGTCGTTCCCGAGTCGCTGTAAAACCGGATCTGTGCGAGTTGGGCCGATGTAAGGGCGGTATTGTTACTGCCAAACAGAATTTCTTCCAATCCTCCGCCAAGTGTCAGGGTTCCGCTCCAATTGTAAATAGACAGCGTCGTGTTTGCAGTCCAGGGCGAAGCGTTGCTCGCAGCGAAGTGAACAAGGCTCGTGCCGCTTAGGTCGATGATCGAATTGCTCGTGAGCGTTAGCGCGCCCAAGCCGACGGTAGCTGCCGTTCCCTCGCTCGTGCCGCTCAGCTTTAGCGTTCCACCAGCCATCGAAACGGTAGCAGCATTGTTGATGCGATCTGTGCTTCCTGTTGCGCCACCATCCAGCAAAATTGTGCCGCCGGAATTCATGATAATTTGTGTTGTCGCCGTAAGTCGGCCAGCCGTTGTAGTCCCGTTATTCGAGATCTCGAGCACTCCGCCATTCGTGTTCACGGTCGTCTTGCCGCTGTATGTATCTACAGCACTGAGAGTCCACGTCCCAGCGCCACTCTTCGAGACTGCAACGGTGGCAGTCGTGTTACTGCCATTGCCGCTGCCGTTTCCGGAAATCACCCCGTTAATAATTCCGTTCCCGCTTCCATCAAGTGTAAGCGTCGTAGTTCCCCCCGTGTTGCTGGTGCCGGAGGTGACATTGCCACCGATCGTCAACAGCTGGTTGGCCGTCGTGCTGTTGTTGACAAAGGGATACGACCCTGTGTTCGCGCCTGTGCCTAGGACTATTGGAGCGTTGATCAGTTGGCTCGTAGTTACACTTGAATTAACGGTAATGTCGCCGCCGTCACTCAGAACAATTGAGGATCCGCCGGTCGTCCCGATCGCGTAGGCAGCAGCGTTGCTGCCGCCGCTGCCAAATCCGATAGAAAGCACCGTTACATTCGAGCTTAGGGTCAATGTCGTATTTGCATTCGCAATCGTGTTAAACGTTGCGACGTCGGTGGGTCCGTTCGGATATCCGGTGTTCGGGGTCCAATTGCTGTTGAGGTTCCAAACAGCGTTTGTAGCTCCTGTCCATGTGGGGTCGCCGCGAGCTCCGCCTTTCTTATCGCCCGCACGCGCCGCGCTGGTGACCACGAGGAGCGCAATTGCGATCGAAAGCAGGATTAGAATTGCATCGATCCGCCGGTGGACTGGTGTGCTGTAAAGGTCGATTTTAGGAGGCATCGGAAGAGAAGTAGAAAGTGAAAAGGCTAAAGGAGAAAGTTTGGGGAAATTCGGATTTCGGAATGCGGATTGCGGAGTGTCCGGCGAGAAGGGCGACAGGCGGGTTACCGCGGCGCGGAGCTGACGACGAGGAGGACGAACATCACTACGGCGGAGATGAGCAGGATGACGTCGATGCGTTTCTGGCTCGGCGTGGCGTAGGGGTCGGCTTTGGGAGGCATATTGGGAAATTCGGAAGGAATTCGGAATGCGGAATTTAGGCGGCGGGAACTCGAGCAGTGTGGAATTTAGAGTTGCGATGGCTCGTTCGAATTTCACGCTGGCCCAGTTCTAAGCGCGCGAGCGAAACTCGGCTATTCGTCGAAAAACTGTAATTTTTGACTACAGGTTTTCTGGTAGGCGGGCTCACAGATTCAGCCACGCCCTGGACCTCGCGTGGGATTGGTCGGCTTTATCCGGCAATTTCGGCGCCGGAATTCCCGAGGTTAGGAGCGAATATCACCGGCGAGAGCTCACGCTCACTCTCGGCGGCGGATATACGGCGATTAACTGACGCGCCGGACAAGCTTTCGGAACTGTTTCCGCTGCGATCCGGCGATGACGGCAAAGGCGCCGCCGAGCCAAGTGTTCGGCTCTGGCACTGGAAGGGGAACGCCGCTGAACTGGATGTTGTCGAAATCGTTGTACTGGCCCTTTTGCTGCCCACTTTGGGTGAAGGCGATCTGGATGAGCAGACTTGTCTGATTATTGGCGCCGCTGCCCAGCGCGAGACTCTCCACGGCGAAAGCCGAGGTCGGATTATAAGTGCCAATCTGCACGAAGCTGGCTCCGCCGTTGATACTGTACGAGATCGTTTGAGTGAAGTTGAGATTCGAGGCGAGCGTCGAACAGCTCAGCGTCAGGTTTGTGAAGCCGACAGTGCTGACGGTAAATTGGAAGCTTTTCGCGTTGCCACCGCCATTATTCGCGTCCGTCAGTTGGAGCGCCATGTTCGAGGGCAAGCCGGTGTCTCCGGTGGCGAGATTCTGTGTCGCACCGGGCGCTACGAATGTCGTGCCCAGGTTGTTTACCGTGATTGTGGTCCGCTGTGCGCTGGGGACGTCGGACGCAAGGTTACCGTCGTTAAAATTGAAGTAGGTGATCAGCGTCTCGCCGCTGATGCCGGCAGCGCCGGGGCAAGGAAGTGGAGAGCGGCGGTGACGGCAAAAGAAAGTAAATCGAAGAAGTCTCATACGGTGTGGGAAAAGCCCGTGAGTATGACTTTTCGGCTTTGTGCGACAACTCGGGGAACCCCGTATTTTCGTGGGCTGGCCCGCTAGAGGTTTCGGGTAGCCGCGGTCGGACCGGCCGTGGAGGGCAACCAGGAATGGTCGCCCTACAATCTGCGCACTTCGCGCCCAGCTATCGGCGCGCCGGTCTTGCCCCAGCCGAAACCGATGCGGTTTATCCCTTTTTCTGGTTTCCTGGATTCCAAATTGAATCCCTCTTGACCGCTCGCCACAGTTCGCAGGGAAAGCTTCGCGCTCCACGCGCGACCTTCCGTGAATGGCGGGGCATGATCGCCGCGCTGGACGACGGCCTAACCAGCGCGTGAGCCAGCGCGGCGTTCGCTGCGCTCGGTTAGCCGAGGCGGCGAAAAACCCGGCGTCGACCGGCAGCGGCGATGGCGGCGACGGCGAAGATCCCGCCGACCCACGTGGCCGGTTCAGGCACCGCGACCAGGTCGAGCTCGTGCGGGTTGTAGACGAGCTCGTACCCGGACGGCATTGTCATCGGGTCGAAGGTGAACGCGCCGGTGACCGAAATATAGGTGACGAGCGTGTAGGAGGCGGCGCTGGCGGGCGCGAGTTGGTTGAAGTTGATCATCGCGCCGGGCGCGATGGTGAGCCGGCTCGTCGTGCTGAGCAGATCGCTGGTCGTGGCGTTGAGGTCGATAAGCAGGGTTGAGCCGGCGTTAAAGTTCGTCTGCAGGTTATTCAGAGTCAGCGCCCCAATCTGGCCGGGGCCGTCCCCGGGCGCGACCGTGCCGCCGGAATTCACGTTCACCTGAGCGTTCCCTTCGACCGCGGCGACGGTAATGGTTCCGGTCCCGCCGAGGGTGCCTCCGTTCACGGTGACGAGGCCCCTTCCAGTGCCCGAGCCAGCCAGGTTATTTACGAGCAGAGTGCCTGCGTTGACGACGGTGCCGCCGCTATAAGTGTTCGCGCCGGTGAGGACGACGGTGTTCGTGCCGTCCTGGCTGAGGGTCAGCTTCTGGGACGGCGAGCGATCGCTGATGATGCCGCTCAAGGTGACGGTGCCGGTCCCGGAGACAGGCGTGTTGGTCAGACTCAGCTTGGAATAGAAGCCAGCGCCGACGTTCGCGGTAATGTTGTTCTGAATCTCAAATGCGCCGCTGCCGTCTTGCGAGATCGTGCTGTTAATGCCGAACGTAATAGCGCTGTTCGACAAAACCAGCGTGTCGCCTGCGATGATTTCGGTCGTGCCGGCGGGGGCGGTGCTCCCATACGCTCGCGCTGCCCGGGACCGCGGGGACGATCGTCGAAACGGACGCTGCAGCTACCATGACAGAGGGCGACGCGAAGCCGCTGCGATTGCTGGAGGCGACCGCCGAAATGCGACCGGCGGCAAAGCGATCTGGGTTCGCCAAAACGCTCGACCGATTGAGGGCCAAGGGCTGCGATTCAGTCCCGATGAATTCTACGGATGAGGCGCGCGCAATAACCGGACGGCGAACGACTTTTTCCAGGGGAGGATTCGCGCGAGGTGCGGTGGAGCGCGCAGTCTCGCCGCCGGCGGTCCGGGCGACGGAGCCGGCGGCTTCGGCGACTGCCGCAAACCATTTCGCGAACGGGAGACGATTTGGACCGATGGATCCGGTGTGTTGGACTTCAGCAGCGACGACGCCGGACGCGCAAAGCAGAAGAAGAATCGCGCGCATCACACGCCGCTGGGGAGGCGTGGCTGGTTTCATGGCGGGAGCGATTGAGAGGCTTTTGCGGATTATCGTCAACAGGAAATCACCGGGTATTCCATAATTACTGGCGTCAGTGCCATGGGGAATAACTTGCGACGCTGGCCGACTGCGCGCTACGACGACGCGGCCGAACGAGCCCGGCCGATCGCGCGATAACGTGGTTTTTTACTGCGGCAGCAAGGCCCGCTCTTCCGGGAGAAGCTTGTCGCGCGGCACCTGTCCAGCTTCCGTCGTGGCGTCATCGTCGTGATGAGTCGCAGCCAGGACGGCCGCGTGAACGGCCAGCGCGGACGGCGTTAACACCTGCGGCGTCACGTTTAGGTGATCGTAAACGTGAAGCGCGTCTTCTCCGCGGCCCTCGCGCAAGAGCGCGAGCGCGAGCAGGGTGCGATGCGGGAGACTGGCCGGCTCCAGCTCGACGAGCTTCGCCGCAACCTTTTCGATCGCGGCCGCCTCGTCGGCGACGGCACCGGCGGAAGTTGGGAGATTGGAGCTGGGAGATGGAAGATTGGAGTTCGGAGTCGGCGCCGCATTCCGCGTTCCGACCTCCGCATTCTGCGGCTGCATCAAGAGCAGCCGCAGGTACGCTTCGTCATTCTGCACCGCGCTGTCGTTAGGCCAGTACTTCAGCATGTCCGCGAGGACGGCGTGGATGCGGCGCGTGTCGCCGCCCCCCTGCGCCATGCGCAATCGCCCCTGTTGCGCGACCCGCAGCTTCGGCGCCTCGAGCGCGGCTTCTTCGTAAGCCGCTTCCGCGGTCGTCGCGCCATTTTTTTCTGCGTAGGCCGCGAGGCTCAGGATCTTTGACACATCGCCGCGCGCCGCTTCGAGGGCGCGTTGCCAGTTGTTCTCCGCGGCTTTGATTTCGCCAAGCTGCGTGTTGCAGCGCGCGAGATACATCGCGGCCACCACCTGATCGAGCGGGAAGCGTTCGCCCTCGATCAGTTCCTTGATCTCCGTCCACCGGCCAAGCGCGCCGAGCGCATCCAGATGTTGCAAAAAAAGATCGCGGTTCTGCAGCGCACGATCGAGCGGGATGGTGTCGAGCTGCCGCTGGAATTCGCCTTTCCCATTCAGCCATTCCGCCAAGACTGCGACGTCGGCCGGCTCCGCGTCCTTCCATTCGCTGATAGCGCGCGCGATGAGGTTTTCGCGCTGCGAAGCGTCGTCGTGCATCTGGAGATCGAGCGCGAGGAGTTTGTGGTGCGTTTTCGCGAGCGGATGGCGCTCGATCGCCGCGACCAGGTCCGGCGTGGTCATGATCGGCGGCTCGGCCGTGTTTTCCGTGCGGGCGAGCGTCTGCCGCGCGATCAGCGTCAGCGCGTCGAGCGCGGTGCTGGTTTGGCCAGCGGCGATTTTCTTTAATCGGGCGATGGCCGTGGCCTGATGCGCGGCGCGTTGATCGGCCTCCTCGCCGCTGAGCAGTGCAAACTGCAGGAGGACCGCCTGGAACTGCTCCGGCTCGGTCGCGGCGGGATCGGCCAGGATTTTCTCGAGAGCTGATTGCGCGTCCGCGGGCGAATTTTTCTGCACGGCTAATTGCGCGGCGAGCAACCAATCACCGGGCGAGGGAGGGCCGTCCGCGTGATGCAGAATGCGCTGCACGGCAAGGTCGGCGGTGCGGGTCTCGCCGCTCACGAGCGCCACCGCCGCTTCGTCGCGCAGATCGGTCCGTGTGAGCGGGCTTTTCTCCTCCAGTTGGTGCCAAAACTGGAGCCCATCCGGCTGTCGCATGCGCGAAAGCAGACGCGCGATGGCGCGCAACGCCTGCGGCTCGTCGGGCCGGAGCTGGTAGGCCGCGACCGCTTCGGTCCGCGCGGCTTTCCAATTCATCTGCTCGATCAACGCGAACGCCTGCTCCGCGTGACGACGCGATTGCCAGCCTTTGATCGCGTTGCGCACCGGCCGCGCGGCGATCGTCGCGACGCAGACAACCGTGATCGCGCTGGCGATTGCAATGATGAGCCGGCGGCGCTTTTGTCGACGAAGGCGCACTTCCTCCGCCGTAAGCATGAAGTCGTCGGATCGCGCCACGCGCAGACGATAGACGAATCAGGATCGCAGGAAATCAGGAAGTGACTTCGGTCAACAGACCTCGGCACAGCAGGGGAGAATGAATTGTAGGGTGGGCATTCCTGCCCGCCGTTTCGTCAGGCGACCGGCAAGCAGGAATACCTGCCCTACAGGAATCATTGTAGCCGTGCTGCGACGCGCGCGTTACGCTCAGCGTTGCGGCCGCACCAACGTCGGCAGAAGACCGGCGAATCGGGAGTCTGCCTCCTCGGCGCTGATGTTCGAAGGCGCGAGGATGATGAACTCCATCACCTGCTGGCCCATGTTTCGAACGCCGTTGCGCACGGCCTGCCACCGGGCCGGGAACGACCAGTCCGGCTGTGCGCCGGCCGGGAGATCGAGGTCGCGCCAGGATTCCGTCGTCCGCTTGTCCTCGTG
>JALYZW010000016.1 GCA_030945725.1 Verrucomicrobiota bacterium
CGTTCGAGTCTCTCTGCAAAAGCAGCGAGCTCCGTGCCCTCGAGCAAGTCGAGCGCGTAAAGCGATGCCAACTCTTCTGTCGATTCGTCGATCATGTGGATGGCCGGATTGAATCTCGCAACGCGAGCAAGCCGCGTCTGATACGTGCCTTGACCGTTCCGAGCGGAGTTTCGAGCTTTGCCGAAATCTGCGCCTGAGTCAGGCCGCCGAAGAAAGCGAGTTCGATCGCCTGACGCTGTGCTTCAGGCAAGGTCGCAATCGCAGAACGAACACGCAGGCGATCGTCGGCCGCGCTCAATGCTTCCTCGCCGGAGACGGGAGGGGAAGCGGGAACGACCTCGGTTTCAGCCGTGAACGCTTCCGCGGTGCGGGTGCGTCGTTGGCGTGCGCGAAGGCGATCGATGGCCCGGTTGCGCGAAATCATGACCGCCCAGGTGAACAAGCTGCTGCGCGTGGAATCGTAGGAAGAGCTTTTCTTCCACATCTGCACGAAGGATTCCTGAAGCACATCCTCGGATTCCTTTTGATCCTGCAGGATTTGGTAGACCATCGAGAAAAGGCCGGGGGAAAACCGCCGGTAAAATCGAGTGAAGCCGTCGTCGCTTCCAGAAAGAAGGTCGCGCATCATCTCGCGATCCCCATCGGCCGTGGCTTGGTCGCGGCGGCGGGGCGAAGCGCTCGTTGCGTGCGCCGGTGGGGAGAATGGCAGCGGCGCTTCAGGCATTGTTCGCCAAACGAATCGTGCAGAACGGCTGCCCGCGCAAGAGATCGCGTAAGATGTAAGAACGGCGCAGGCACGTAGATAAGACGCGGCCTCGGCGCTTCTAGATGCAAACCGCAAACCGCGGAAGCCGCCAGCGACCGCGAGGGAGCACGCGGGAACGCCAACGCGGACGACAAGATCGCGGCGCCGCAATTAATCCGTCTACGCACTAAAGACCTTCGCGACGATCGCTTCGGCGTTGCATGAACCAGGAAATCCAGATGCAGCTTTCGTAAAGCAGACACATCGGAAGCCCGAGGGCGACAAGTGTCATGATATCAGGCGTGGGTGTGATGATCGTGGCGAGGACGAAAATAAGCACAATGGCGTACGGCCTGGTGCGTGCCATAAATCGGTAAGTCACCAAGCCGAAGCGAACGAGCGCGAGGACCACGACTGGGAGTTCAAAGGCCAGTCCGAAGCCCATCGTGAAACGAGTGACAAACGAATAATACTCCTGCACCGTCCAGGCCGGGACCCATCCCAATGACTCGGTATCGCGAAAGAAAAACTGGATCGTCTTCGGCAGGAGCCAGAAGTAGCAGCAGAAGACGCCAGTGAGGAAGAGGCCAAAGCTTCCCCCGATCGCCGGAAGGATGAATTTTTTTTCGACCGCGGTCAGTGCCGGCAGCACGAATTCAGCGAGGAAATAAAGCAGGAGTGGGAAGGAGAGAATGATGCCGGCGTAGAATGCCAGGTGAAACGAGATCGTGATTGAATCGGTGATGCCCAAAGCGCGCAAGGCGCCGATACGCGCATCCACGGAGTGCATCGGTCGCTGCATGATCTGCACGAGCGAGGTTCGGAAAGTGAAACAGAGAATCATCGCTACGACGAGCGTGATCGCCATCTTAACGACCGTCCATCGCAGGTCTTCCAAATGCTCAAGGAATGACTTGGAGGAAGTCTCGGAAGACTCTCGGAATTTAAAAAAGTTTCGTAGAAGCATTTGGTGGAGCGGAGCCCTTGCGAAGGGGGAAAAAGGAAACCGCACGCACGAGAACGAAGTCTCGCGGCGTGCGGTTACGTCACTGCACGGGCGCTCGCCGAGGCGGCGCGCTGTCGTTAATTAAACTATTTCTGCGCGCTTGAGCTCAGCAGCAGCCACACTCGTTTTCGCTTCATCAGCAGGAGGCGAAAGCTTCCCGGCCGAATGGATTTCGTTTCCGAAATCGTCTTTTGCTTTTTGGAATTCCTTCATGGCCTGACCCATACCGCGGGCTAAATCGGGAAGTTTTTTTGCTCCGAACAGAACGAGCACGATGAGGAGGATGACGATCAGATCCGGACCTCCGAAGTTCATTAAACTAGCTAGTGTATTCATATTTTGATTCGTGTGGAAGCGACAGGGAAGTCGGTTCGAACGACTGCCCCGCGCATTGGTAACTGATTACGGATTGTTAGCGCTCAACTCGTAGATCTCCACAAGCGCCACGCCGGAGCTGCTATTCGCACTCGTGACGAGGGCGGTGTAAAGACCGGGGGCGAGCTCGGTGATGAGCGCGGAATCGCGATCGTCGCCGGGGGTGAGGCCATTTTGGGCAAGCTCGGTCGTCTGGCCGGCGGCTTTGTAGTCGTCGTTCGAACCGACTGATTGACCGTTCGCGTCACGAATATCGAGCATCGGGTTCGGGAGCGGATTCGGCACGTTTGATTTACTCAGATCGGGGCCGATCGCGCGGAAAGCAAGGCGCTGGGGCGCCGAGCCGCTGATGATCACACCGCCGATGAGGATCTTGTCGCCCGTCGAAACGAATCCACGAGTGGAAATGTTCGCCAGTTGAGTCCCGCTGCCAAGGTCGAGGTCGTACGTTTCAACTAATCCTATGCCGGTAGAACCACCAACACCGCTCAGAACAGCAGTGTAAGCGCCTGCGGCGAGTGTTTGCAGAATCGCCGACTCTTTGTCGTTCGAAGGGGCAAGCCCGGTCGCAGCGATATCTGCGGCCTGGGGGCTATCGCGCCAGTTATCATTCCGTGCGAGCGACACACCCTGTCCGCTGAACAATTCCAGCACTGGATCGGGCAAAACGCCAGGGAACGTCAGGCTTGGCCCGATTCCGCGGAGCAACACCTTCTTCAAACCATTCCCACGAATGATGAAACCGGCGATACCCACATTGTCGCCGGTGCCGACCGCGACGCGCGTGGACATGTTGCCGAGCGCTCCGGCCCCTGGTCCAAAGGTCAGACCCGAGACGCTGCTGACACCGAAGTCGAGCACCGTGTCCGAGACCGCGGTAGCGGCGCCGGTGGTTTTGTTCACCTGATAAAGCCGGTCATCGAGGTTGGCGAACAAAGTGCCATTCGGCGAGAACGCGATCGCCGAAATCGGACTGTTGAACGCAACGGAAATAGTAGCTACCGCCGTCGCTGCGCCATTCGACTGGTTGATCGTATAGAGCGTGCAGTCGCCCTGACCGATTCCGTACAAGGTTCCGTTCGTAGGATCGAACGCGAGCCCGTCGATAGCGACGCCGGTTGTTCCGATGCGCTGCGATGTACCGGTGTCGATGTTAAACGTGTAAATGTCATTCGTCGGCGTGAATGCCGGAGATTTGCCATTCAACGCGGAGACGAGGAACCCGACGCCATCAGCACGGAAGGCGAGATCACCTTCGCCGAATAATCCGGTGACACCGATATCGATATCGCGAATGATTCGGGCACTCAGCGGACTGATCTCCCGAATTTTGTTGATGTTCGGGTCGAATGTAAACAATCGGCCGTTGCGCGCCGCGATGCCGTAAGCGCTCACGTCGGCCTGGAGCGAACCGACCTTACGCGCGACACCGGTCGCCGGATCGACAACGTCCAGTTCGTTGCCGAAGAACGTGATGCCGAACATCACGGTCGGCGGCGGGGTGGCAGATGGAGTCGGGGAAGGCGTTTGCGCCCGCAGCACGCCGGGTGCGGCGAGAGCCGTTGCCAGCCCGACGGCTAGGACTAATGAGAGATTTCTTTTCATGCTTATATGATTGGTAAAGTTTGAAATGAAACCGCGTTACTTGATTGCCCCGTTCAATCCATTCGGGTAAAACAGGCCGCTCGACGCGTCCACCGCGCCGTAAACGATGTTCAAGACCTGCCGCGTGGTCCGGCTGTAAGCGATGCCGTTTGCATCCGTGGGGACAATGTTCGCCTTGCCGTTCGCGTCGAGGACGCCCTGATCGTCATCGGTCGGGCCGTCGAGATTGTCTCGGAGATCGGAGATTTTTTGCGCGATGCCTTGCGCGGTCGCGCCGAGGTTGAAGATGTTCACCCGGATGTTGGCGGCGTGATAAGCTTCAACCGCGAGCACACCGGCGGCAGCCTCGAGATAATCCTTGTTTGCAAGCAAACGCGCCGCGCCTTTGAAGGCCGTCACGCCGACATCTTCAAAGATGAATGCGCCGAGGAGAAAGTTTACCTCATTCGCGAAGGGATCGAATGACGAGCCGATACCTGCAGCTTGTGCCGCAGTGTTGAAACTGTTCAACAAATCGATCTGGGGCTGAGCGACAGGTTGCACACCGGCTGCACTCAAGGCGCTTCGGAAAAATTTAACGTGAGCGCGCTCGTCAGCTGCGATCTCTTCCGCGAACTGCTGCACTGGCGACCCAGCCGTGAAGGGAACTTTGGAATTCGACTTAATCGTGACTCCACCCTTGGTCCCGGCGCCATCGGTGCCGACACCCAGTGCTTCAATCCCCGCGCCAGTGGTCGCGTAGGTGTAGTACTGCGCTTCGAGATATTCGAGATTGAGCGCGAAATTTAAGACGGCGGCGTCTTGGCCTGGGCCGGTCGCCGCTTCGGCGCGGCCGGAAAGAAGGTTTAAACCGGCGATGCCTGCGGCGCCTACACCGAGACGTTTCAGCATTTGGCGGCGGGTAGTTCCAGAATTGTTGATGAGTCGCTGAGAGAGAATGTCGATATCCATAATTGAGTGCTCCTTGGTTTGATTGCAGATCGTGCGTTGCGCGCGGCCTGTAACGGGTAGTCCGAACCCGTGGCTTCATTGGATGCATTTTACTTTACTACGCTAAGAAAAGCTGCATTTCGGGGCCGTTGCCGGCGTCGAAAGGTTCCTTCCGCCGGACGTTCAAGTTCCAAATCAGAATCGCTAAACCAGTCAAGGTTGGCACATCGTCTGCTTATAAAAACCATAACTACCATGATCCTTGTAAGCATACAGCCTTTCGCCTTCAAAAAGATCGTCCTCCTCGTCGTCGCTATTTTGTGTTTGTCCTCCGCCGCCTGCTTTGCGGACTCACTCTTCATGACCGTCCATTCGACGCCCTACGATCGACAAATGAGCCGGATCCAACCGGTCTTGGTTTCCTCCGCGAGCACGAAGGGCCAGGTCTCGATGACCCTCGTGAATCACTGGATGGAGGATCTCCGCAGCATCCCGTATGGTTTTTCGCAGGAATGGAAAACACCGGCGGAGACGGAGGCCGGCGCACCGGCCGATTGCAAAGCGAAAGCCGTCGCACTCTATGAGCGGATGCAAGCACATGGTGCGAGCAACGTGCGCCTCGTCATCGGCAAACGGACCGCGACCAGCCGATCGACCCACGCGTGGGTAGAATGGCAGACTGGCAACGAAGCGTATGTGCTGGATCCGACGATTAACTGGATGGCATGCCGAAGCGCGGATGTGGCGCGCGACGCCTATCTGCCGCTCTATGCCTTTGCCGGCACAGAGAAATATCGCGCCGCGGCATCTTCGCTTTACGCGAAGAACTGAGCGGAGCGGTTATTTGCAGATTCACAGAAGTTCTTTCTTAATTCGAGTTCCGCACCCGCGAGGTGCACGGCATTCCAAAGCGGGGGTGCGTCCGCTCGAGCTGGGAGTGGCGAATTGTTCTCGCCGGCGAGGGTGTTTTATTGGTAGTCTTCCCGGAGTTGAACGACCGGAGAAACGCTGCTAAACATTTTCATTGCGAAAAAACAGCGAACGTACTACTATCGCTCTTGTGGATATGGAAATTATGAAAACCTTCACCTCGCCTCTCGGTAAATTCTGCACGTCCGTCGCCTGCCTTTTTCTAGGCAGCTCGTCGGCGCTGCTCGCTTCGGATCTCGTCCTGCAAAAGGTGCCGCCGCTCACGATCGAGCAGGCGCCTGCGTATCCCGAGAACGTCGCGCGTCAAGCACTCGGAGCTAAAGTCGAAGCGGCCACCGCCGTCTCGAATCTCCAGGTGACCTCCACTTCCGGCGCTGCGCCGGAGGCCGCACTTCTCTGTGGTGATCCGACCGCCGGCTATACCCTGCCGGCCGGTGTGACCACGCTGCTCGTTTCGTTGCCGAAGATTGAGAACGTGGAGACGATCTCGTTCCTGAACACGGCCGCCAAAGGTGATGTCACCGTCTCCACCGCCAGCGCGAAGCTGCCGGCAGACAGTCCGCAATGGCATGTCGTTTCGAAGGAAGAAATTAACGGTAACGCCGTGAAGGCGAAGATCGGGCCGAGCGAAGCGAAGTACGTGAAGCTGACCTTCAATGTGAAGGAATCGGGCCGCATCGCAGCGTTCGGAGTTTACGCCTCGCCCGCCGTTTCGGATTTCACGAT
Source organism: Verrucomicrobiota bacterium (assembly GCA_030945725.1). GTDB lineage: Bacteria > Verrucomicrobiota > Verrucomicrobiia > Chthoniobacterales > UBA10450 > JALYZW01. The sequence continues at coordinate 6,318 of JALYZW010000016.1, forward strand.
GCCGCGTCAGCGTCAGCTTCCGTCCGCGGATCAGCCGCTGACCTTCGCGATGGTGAATTACAATATGAGCAACGTGCACACGAAAGCGCGTGCTCTCTACGTTAGCTCGGGCGCCGACATGAAGCAGGCGAATAGCATGATCGACGATCAGCCTTCGACCTCCTACACCTTTGCCGCGGGCGACGGTTCGCCGACCACGGTGATCGATCTCGGCCAAGTGCGCACGTTGAACCGCGTCTCCGCAATTTATGCCGCGAACAAAGGCAGCATGGATGTCTACGTTCTGCCGGCGATCCCGGGCGCCGGTGATGACGCGGCTCCGGCTTCCTTGCCAAACACGGTGAAGATCTCCGAGCAGACGATCGCCGCGATGAAGCCAGTGGCCTCCGCGACCGACGACGGTGCTCAGGGCCGCGCGTCAGTCAATTTCGCCGCGACCACCGGCCGTTACGTCATGCTGCGCTGGAACCCGGCGATCCAACAGGACGGCGCGTTCACAGTTGCCGAAGTAGCCGCGTTCGGCGGGAACACGGACGACCAGGTCGTCGCGACCAAGCGCCGCCACAACGATGTTTCCGATGGTAAGACTGTCGCCGACAGCAAGGATATGGCCGACGCCAAAGACATGGCTGACGTGCCTGCCGAAGGTCCCGGTGAAGAAGCCGCTCCTCCGGCCGAAGGCCCGCCGCCGAGCCTGCCGCAGCCTCCGCCGTTCACGTTCATTCCGCAGGTCCTGCCGAATAGTCCGTAACGAAACCGCCTCGAAAACCCGTCAGCCGCAAACCGGCTGGCGGGTTTTCTGTTTTTCGGTGCGATCAGAAATGATCGCGCACCAGGCGGAAGATCGCCGTGTTATCGAGGGTCCCGTGCAGCGCGTCAGTGCCGTTTCCACTTCCGTACGCGATCACGTCGTCGAGCGTATTTAGCGCTGATTTCGCGTAGAAGGCGGCGGGTTCTTCCGGCTGCGCGACCGCGTTTTCCGGTTCGTTGTTCGCTTGCGCTGGTTCCGGAGAAGCCAGCACTTTGGCTGCGCCATACGAAATTGTTCCATTCGGTCCCGTCGCCCATGTGAGGGACGGATCGCCCGCCGAGTTCAACCCGAGGAGGGCGATTCCGCGATCCCGCCGAAACGGCGCGCCACTGATCGTTAGGCCGCCGATCCCGACATCGCCGCAGACAATGATCATCGATTCATGGCCGACGTATTTTTGCGCCGTCGCCACGGCCCGATCGAGTTCCAGCGTTTCGAGCAGCGTCTGTTCGCCATCGTTTCTCTGAGCGGCTTTTCGCATCAACGCCGCATCGACCACGAGCAAGTATCCGGTGCGATTAAATTGGAGGAGCTCGATTCCGCGGCGCACCATGTCTGCGAGGCTCGGCTGTTCCGCGCGCGCCTCGAGCTGATCAGCGAAGGCCAGTTCCGCGCTCGCAAACAAGCCGAACACTTTTGGGCGCCGCCATCGCGGGACCGCTTCCAATTCTGCTTTTGTCCGCACCAGATCGAAACCTTTTCGCCGCATTTCGAGCGTCAAGTCGCGTCCGTCCGTGCGATAGCCACCTTTCGCGAGCGGCGTGAAATCGGCCGAGCCGCCGCCGAGAGAAAGATCGAGCGCGCCGCCGTCCGTCAGCGCCTGCGCGGTCTGCGCGCGGTCGTCACCACCGGTCGCGTGCGCATAAAACGCGGCGGCCGTCGGATCGGTCGTTAGGCCGTCGGTGATCAAGCCGGTGGCGCGTCCCGCCGCATGCGCGAGCTCGATCAGATTCGCGATCGCCTTTCCGTCTGCGTTAACTGCGAGCGCGCGGTTCGAGACTTTCACGCCTGTGGCGAGCGCGCTCGCCGCCGCTGCGGAGTCAGGTGTAGCGAAATCGCTCGAGTAATTCGTGAGTAAGGCGGTGTGTGGCAACGAATCGAGCGCCAGCGCGGTATCCGCTCCTCCCGCGTAGGCGCGCGCCGCCGCCAAGCGTTCCGGCGTCAGTCCCTCGCCGATGAAGAGCACGATCCCGAACGGTTTCTGCACGACCCAATGTTGAAAATAGAGGACGCCGAAAGCCGCGAACGCGAGCAGGCAACCGAGCGCGAGCAACTGGTTGCGCCACTTCACGTCGCTGATGAAGAGGACGGTGCGCGGTGTTGTCAACGAAAGAACCGCTTGTGCCACTCGGGTTGCGTCGGCACACTGCGCCACCATGGCGAAACCGGTGATGCTGATCATCCGCGACGGCTGGGGCATCAACCCCGGCGGCGCGGCGCTGCGCGAGCAAAACGGCGACGCCACGCTCCTCGCGCACACGCCGTTTCACGAGCAGCTCTACGCGGGGTATCCGGGCAGCAGGTTGAGCGCAAGTGGACTTGATGTCGGCTTGCCCGCGGGGCAAATGGGCAACTCAGAGGTCGGCCATCTGAACCTCGGCGCGGGGCGCATTGTTTATCAGGATCTCACGCGCATCAACAAAGCGATCGAGGACGGTGAGCTCGCACGCAATCCCGTGGCGCGCGAAACGTTCGAGCGCGCGCGCGGACATCGTCTTCATTTCATCGGGCTATTTTCGAATGGCGGTGTGCACAGTCATTACGACCACCTGCTGGCGCTTGCCCGCGATGCGAACTCGGCCGGCGTAACGGATATTCTCGTCCACGCGTTTACGGACGGCCGCGACGCTTCGCCGACTGGCGGCGCGGGATTCATGGCGCATTGCGCGGCCGGACTCGAAAAATCAGGCGCGAAAATCGCGACGATTGTCGGGCGTTACTTCGCCATGGATCGCGACCGGCGTTGGGACCGAACAAAGAAAGCGTGGGAAGCGATCGTGCTCGGACGCGGCGAGCGCACTGACGCGGCCCCGGCCGCAGCGCTGCGCGCGGCATATGCGAACGGGACGACAGATGAGTTCATGCCGCCGCTGATCTTTTCCCATCCGGATGAACAGCGCGTGCGCGACGGCGATACCGTGTTCTTCTTTAACTTCCGCGCGGACCGCGCCCGGCAACTTTCGCAAGCCTTCCTGCTGAAGGATTTTGACGGCTTCGATCGCACCGTTTGGCCGCGGGTGCGGTACGTCACGCTGACGCAGTATGACATCACTTATCCGTCACCGTTCGTCTTCGCGCCGGAAAGTTTGACCCACATTTTGGGCGACGTGGTGAGCACCGCGGGCAAGAAGCAGCTACGCATCGCCGAGACGGAAAAATATCCGCACGTGACCTACTTCTTTAACGGCGGCGTCGAGCGCGCTTTTGATCGAGAAGAGCGCAAGATCATCCCGTCGCCGAAAGTCGCGACCTACGATTTGCAGCCGCAAATGAGCGCCGAGCAGGTGACCGAGCAAGTGCTCGCGAGCATGGAAGAGTTCGACCTGATCATCTTGAATTTCGCGAATCCAGACATGGTCGGGCACACGGGCGTGGTTGCCGCGGGAGTGCGCGCGGTGGAGACGATCGATCGTTGCGTCGAACGCATCGTGACGAAGCTGCTCGCGATCGGGGGCGCGGCGTTGATCACGGCCGATCACGGCAACTGCGAACAAATGCGAAATGCCGACGGATCGCCGAACACCGCACACACCACGAATCTTGTACACTTCATTTACGTGGCGAAAGACGCCGCGGAATTCACGCTGTCCGACGGCATCCTCGCGGACGT
>JALYZW010000022.1 GCA_030945725.1 Verrucomicrobiota bacterium
GAAAGAGGGAAAGAAGCGGATGAAAAGCATCGGCCGGATCAACATTCCTCAGGAAGCTTTCATCCAGGTGCTCAAAACGCAGTGATCGAGCTTTCTAACCACTCGTTAGGTTAAATATGTTTACACCACGTTATCTGAAACACAGCCGACTGCTGCTTGCCCACGCAGAGAAGCTGGTTCGCTATCGATCCGATGTGCTCAGCGAGGCGACGCTGGTCGAGTTGCGCGCGCAAGCGGGCGCGCTCCGCACCGCCATCCACGACCGTGATAAAGTCGCGGTCAAAGAGCAATCGGACAAGCTCGAGACGCTCTATTCGCAACACATCCCGCCGCATGCGCAGGCCATCTGGCGTGAGAATTGCGAAGTGATTTTGGTGGCGATCATCGTGGCTGTAGCGATCCGTTCTTACTTCCTTCAGCCATTCAAGATCCCGACCGGCTCGATGCAGCCGACCCTGAACGGAATCATCGGTCATCAACGTGCGGAATCCGCGCCGAACATCTTGCGGCAGATCGGCGAATTCTTCGTGCTCGGTCGAAACTACATCGACGTCGTCTCGAAAGAAGACGATCGGGTTGTGCAGGTGTTGCCGCGGAAATTCGGCTTCTTTTTCACGTGGTCACAGGTCGTCTGCGAACGCCAGCGGTTCCTGGTTTACGCGCCACCGGATACGTTGCGGCAGGACTTCCATGTGGCAGTTGGAAATCAGTATCGCGCCGGCGATGTGATCGCGCGCGGCGCGGTCGACACCGGGGATCAGGTCTTTGTGGACAAGTTCAGCTACAACTTCGTCAAGCCGCATCGCGGTGAAGTCTTCGTCTTTCGCACCGACAATATTCCGTTGATCGCGTCTGATCCGGAAACGGGCTCGCCGTTCTTCATCAAGCGGCTTGCGGGCGTGCCCGGCGATGTCCTGCGCATTGAGCCGCCCCTTCTCTACGCGAACGGCAAAGTCGCAGAAGGCTTCGGCTTCCGGCGCGTGATGGCCGCGAAACCGCCATATCGTGGTTACTCGCGCGGGAACGCTTACCTCGCCACCTCGGACCAAACCTTCACCGTGCCGGACGACGGCTATTTCGCGATGGGCGACAATAGCTACAACAGCTACGACAGCCGCTACTGGGGGCCTGTGCCGGAGGAGAATCTGGTCGGCCGCGGGCTCTTTGTTTACTGGCCGTTTACCTGGCACTGGGGCCTGATTCGTTAGGCCGGGCCGCCATGCTTTCCGCATCGCGACTCTATCCGCTGATCGGGATTTTCGGCGGTTACGTGCTCCTGATGTGTTTCAATCCGGTGCGCGTCGCGCTGCGCGACGGCCTGCGCTGCATCACGCGTTTCAAGCGGGTCTGGCTCACCTTCGTGCTGCTTGGTTTCGCTTATTCGGTCTTCCAATTCATCACCTTTACGCCGCTGCAGCATGCGTCCGATCTCGACGTCCATCAGATGTCGATGGCGAGCTGGAACTGGCCGCGCCTGATCGAAGTGTGGGGCGAGATCCCGTTGCCGGCGCTCGAAGGCGTGGCCGGAATCTTCGACAATGCGACCACGACGTATCCCTTGTCCGTCGTTGCGGCGGTGCTGATGGTGGTGAACTGGCGCGGGCTGCACGGAGCTTTCCTGCGCGCATTGCGGAAGCGCTTTCGACTCTGGAGTTATCCGATCTATCTCATCGTCCTGCTGAGCGTCTTCGCGTCGCTTTTAAAGCCGATCATTTTCTGGCGCCTGCCGGATTGGGGAGCATCGGCTCCGGCGGCGACTTTGCTCCAGATCTCCGCCGCGGTCGACGCGATCGCTTTCATCTTCGAGTACCTGCTCGGGGTCTACATTCAGGTCTATTTGATCACGGTCTGTCTGGCGTGGGTTAAAGGGCTGAGTTTCGGCGAAGAGGCCCTCTTCCGGTTCGCGATGCGCCGGTTCAGTTATGTGCTGGAATGGGCGGGCATCGTCGTGGTGGTGAGCACGCTGATCGTGCGTGCGCCGTTGCTGCTCGCCTATTTTCGCGACGTGCCGAATGTGCTCGATTACCTGCCGCTCGAGCGCATCGCGATGAGCGGACTGATCATTCTGTTTTGTTCAGTCCAGATATCGCTCGTGCTGCACAACGAAACGCTTGGCGCCGCGGTCCGCGCGCATCGCGACTTCATCCGGCGCAACGCGGGGCGGTTCGGATGGTTCGTCCTGATTTGTGGACTGCACTACGTCGTGCTGATGGCGGTCGATGCAGTGATGCGCGGCGCGATCGCCGACCGCGCGGCTGCGGCCATTCTATGGAAGCTAATCTACGTGCTGTTGCGCGGGTTCATTACCGGTTGGCTGCTCGCCGCGTGGGTCTGTCTGTTCCGGCAATGCGAGACGGCGCGGATCGGCCAGGAGTCGTGGATTCCCTATTGAATCTGTGGGTCACTAAGTGAACGCCGAGAAGATCACGCGGCAAAGCGGCTCGAATCTCGCGCTGGCCTTCTTCTCGTTAGGCCGAGAGCGCCGCGCAGACATCACCGTCTTCTATGCCTTCTGCCGGGTGATCGACGATATTTCCGATTCGACCGAACTGAGCGGCGAACAAAAACGCTACCAACTCGAGACGTGGCGCCGGGCGCTCCGCGAGCCTGTTGCGCACGAGTCCTCACTCGCCGCGCAGGTGCGTTCGTTGATCGCGAAATATCCGCTGACCCCGGTGATGCTCGAAGAAATCATCGACGGCGTGGAGATGGATTTGACGATTTCGACCTACGCAACTTTCGAGGACCTCCGCGTTTACTGTCATCGCGTGGCGAGCGCGGTTGGGCTCGTCAGCATCGAGATTTTCGGCTACCGGAATCCTGCCTGCCGCGAGTATGCGATCGAGCTCGGGCTCGCGCTGCAGATCACGAATATCCTCCGCGACGTCGGGAAAGATCTCGCA
>JALYZW010000023.1 GCA_030945725.1 Verrucomicrobiota bacterium
GTATTTCACCGGAAATATCGACTCGGCGGACGGACGACCGTTCGGATACGAGCTGACATTTTTCCGACACGGAGTCCGGCCGCCGAGCGATGACGATGCCAACATTTCGCGTTTCGTGGTCGGAGATTTGAAATTCGCTCACTTCACCATCACGGATGGCGCCGGGCGGCGTTTTCACTTCGCGCAAAAGACGAGCAGGGGAGCGTTTGGTGAAGCTGGTTTCGACGAGGGCGATCGCCTCGCTTGGATCGATGGATGGACGCTGCGCAGTTCCACCGAAGGAACCGCCTTCGACCTTGCGGCGGAAACGCCGGAGATGGCGGTGAAATTGCATCTCGTCGGTGAGAAACCACCGGCGATTCACGGGAATGACGGCGTAAGCGCGAAGGCTGAAGGCGAGGGGCACAGCTCGCATTATTATTCGATCACGCGGCTGACCACGAGCGGCGAGGTGCGCGTGGGAGAAACGTCGCACGCGATTCGCGGGGAGAGTTGGTTCGATCACGAATGGGCGACTAATCAGCTCGCAGCGGGGCAGGCGGGATGGAACTGGATTTCCGTGCAATTCGATGACGGCGGCGATCTAATGCTTTACCAAATGCGGCTCGCAAACGGCACGGCGGATCCGAGTTCGAGCGGGACGTGGATCGATGCCGCGGGCGGCACAACCTATTTACCCGCGACCGCTTTCGCGATGAAGCCGGTCCGTTATTGGAAGAGTGCGGGCAGCGGTGCGAATTACCCGATTGCGTGGCAAGTAGAGTTGCCTGGGCGCCACTTGCAGTTCACGATCACGGCCGTGCTCGATGAGCAGGAACTCGCGCTTGGTCCGCTGACTTATTGGGAAGGTGCGATTAGCGCGAAGGGGACGCGCGACGGGAAGGCGATCAGCGGTCGCGGATATCTCGAGCTGACCGGATACGCGGGACCGCTGAGCGCGCTGCAACGTTAGAAACGGTTGAAGAATGGCTGAGCAATGCGGTTCGACCGGGCAGATTTGGCGGCGTCTCGGTCGCGGAATTCTGGTCTTGGCCGCCGGTCTCGCGCTGGTGGCGATCATTTACCGCGGCACACCGATGACATTTCTGCGCGCCGAAAGCGGCCAGTGGCTACTGGTGTCGCATTCAGACGCGGCCACGCAGCAGGCATTTCGCCGCTCGTTTTTCCAGACGAGTTATGGTGGCCACTACACGCCGCTCGCTTTTCTGGCGGAGTTCGAAACCGCGCGGCTTGTTGGCACGTCGCGGTCCTTCTGGAAGTGGCGGCAATTCGTCGCAGTCGCGGCCCTCGGCGCGGCGCTCTTCTATGCGCTGGGCGCTGTGGCCCGAACATTTGGAGTGACGCCTCGCGAGGGAAACGCGGTCGCCGCTGCGCTCGCGGTGATGACAATCCTGCACCCGCAAATGACGGACCTCGTCGCCTGGCCGTTCATGGTCATCCAGATCGTTTGGATGACGCTGTTCGCACTCGCACTTTGGTCGCTGATGCGCCTGGCGTTGTCGCCTAACGAGACGCGATGGGCGTGGTGGGCGGCAGGGTTTGCCTACACTTCCATGCATGTCCTCGGCCTGGGAGTGGTCACCGTCGCCGCGGTGGTAGCGGCTCTTCTCGCGATGATCGCCGCCGCGCCAGATCGCCGCGCGCTCGCGGCTCCGTGCCTGACGTTACTCGTCGCGGGAGCCATTCACGGGTGGATCATGTTCCATCTGCTCCCGCGCGGGAATGGAACGCTGCCCGCGCAACATCTCCATCTCATCGCGGCGCTAAAGCTCCTGCTCGGTTTCGTAACCAATTTCGCGTTCGCCGGTCTGCGCAGTTTCACCGCGGTGACCGCGAGCCTGCCGCATCCTTCCTCGATCGCTTACGGCTGGCCGGCGGGATGTTTAATTACGGCCGCCGCTCTGCTTGTTCTCGCATGCTGTTTTCGTCGCGCGCAGAGCGAGCCGGGGCCGAAGCGGACCGCCATCCTCACGATTGTCGTCTCATCCATCATCGCGTTTTTCATGATGATCCTGCTCATCGCCGCGCGAGAGATTTTTGAGGAACCGGAGCTCTATTCGCTGCCCTATTTCACGATTACGCCGCGTTACCTGATGCCGTTGCACATGATCGTTCTCGGTCCCGTTTGCATTGGCGCTGCGTTGGCGGCGCGGCGGTTACCGCGCCGCGCGCCGGCCGCATGCGTCGTATTGGGTCTGGCCGCGATCGCTACCCAATTTGCCTTCCAGGCGACGGCGAGGCCATTTATCGAGCCGCTCTCGCAGATCCCACACTACAGTGCGTGGCGACAGGTTCTCGCGACCGTTCGGCAATGCCGGACAGCCGGTCTGGCCATTCCGAACGTCCCTCTCGGCGCGCTGGGCCAGGAGTTCCCCGCCGATCTGGAAACGTTTGATCCACTCGTCCGCGCGGATCTTCACCTCGCAGCCGATGAACGACTGAACGTGATTCCGTGGAAGCAATACCTCGCCGATCGCGCGCGCTATCGCGCTGCGCCGGCGCTGGCTGACCTGGAACACACCCTTCGACTCGAGCCGAAGTGACCCGCCTAAGCCTGCGTGTGGCGGGCGAAATGAACCTCCGCCCCTTTCGGCAAAAGGCGTTTGCGGCCCCGCTGGCGACGCCGAGCGAGAGTTGCGCGGCCGCCTTTGGTGCTCATCCGCGCGCGGAATCCATGCTGCTGTTTCCGGGTGCGTTTCGATCGCTGTAAAGTGCGTTTCATGTCAGGACCGGCTGGAGCCGGGGATGAAGAGCGGCTACATTAGAAGTGCGGGCTGGTTTGTCAATCCCGCGGCTCTCGTCGGGAATGCGCGTTGCGTCCCCCGCCCGATTGTGGGATAACGCCGTCGCATGAGCGAGGTCGTGATCGAACCGGCAATTTTTGAGGACTTGGACGAGCTGTCCGGCCTGCTGGGCGAGCTCTTTAGCAAAGAAAGCGATTTCCGCCCGGACAAAAAAAAGCAACTGCACGCGCTGCGGTTGATTTTCGAAGAGCCAAGTCGCGGCCGCGTTTTTGTTTTGCGCCGGGACCGCACCATCGTCGGCATGATCAATCTTCTTTTCACCATCAGCACGGCAGAAGGCGGATCGGTAATCCTGCTGGAGGACCTGGTCGTGCACGATGCATATCGCGGTCACGGCTACGGCTCGAAATTGCTCCAGTACGCGATCGATTTCGCGAAGCAAAAAAACTTCCTCCGGATCACTCTGCTGACGGATCGCCCGGAAATCCAATCACAGGAACTATTCCGCCGCTTCGGATTCTTCGAATCGTCGATGATTCCCATGCGATTGCTCCTCACTTCGTCGTTGCCGACGGAAGTGACGCTCTGAATTAATTCCCACGCGCGACGCTACGCCGTGCGATACCGTGCCGGAATGAACGGCGCCGGCATTAAGCTTTTTCGTTTCGCGGGCATCCAGGTCTATCTGCACTTCTCGTGGTTCCTGGTCGCCGCCTATCAATTGATTTCGCGCGCGCACAGCTATAGCTCGCCGGTCTGGGCCCTTTACGAATACATCGCGCTCTTTGCCATGGTATTGATGCACGAATTCGGGCATGCGCTCGCCTGCCGCCAGACCGGTGGTTTTGCCGATCGCATCATTCTTTGGCCGCTCGGCGGGATTGCGTTCGTGAATCCGCCGCGCCGTCCGGGCGCCATGCTCTGGAGCATCGCCGCGGGCCCGCTCGTGAATGTCGCGCTCGTTCCAATTTTCGAACTCCTGCTGTGGTTCGCGGGCCACTCCGGGTGGTTTTACGATGCGCCAAATGCGTACCAATTAATCCGCACCATTCGCGTGATGAATCTCGGCCTCCTCATCTTCAACATGCTGCCGGTTTATCCCCTGGACGGGGGCCAAATTTTTCGCTCCCTGCTCTGGTTTCCGCTCGGTGAAATCCGAAGCCTGCAAATCGCGAGCGTCGTCGGGATCGCCGGCGGTGTCGCCCTCGCCGCGCTCGCACTCTACTGGCAATCGATTTGGATCGGCGTGATGGCGTTTTTTCTGCTCAGTCGGGCTGTCGCCGGCTGGCAACAGGCGAAACTACTCGTGCAGGAACGCGAGTTCGCGCGGCACGAAGCGCTCGCCCATTCCGCGCCGGAGCGCTCGCTTTAGGAAACAATTACCGCGCAGCCGCGGTCGAGGTCCACGCCGTCAGCTGCGGCAGTAACCGCTTTTTCAGCTCAGCTCGGAAGCCAAGTTCGTCCGTCGCCTTGGCGACCTCCTTCGCGGCTTCGGGAGCGAGATTCGCTTTGGCGAAGGTTTCCAGTTCCGCGATCCGCCCCTCATCGGAGAAAAAGGTAAAGAGCGACGGCGCGTAGCTGTTCGCCCCCAGTGCATCCGTTTTCGCGAGCAGCTCCGGCATGTGGGCCTTCGCGAAATCCCACGCGACGTCCGGCCGCTCGCTTTCGCGCGACACCTTCGAGACCAGAAACACAGCGCGGCTCGTCGGCACTTCCTTGCCGAGCGAAATCTGCAAGGTCTTCTGTGCGAGCGCTGGATCGAGCGCGTCCGCGAGCGCATCGTAGAAATACTGTTTCTCCTCGATGCTCGTCGTCTTCATCCCCAACTCATGGAGCTTATCCCATGTCGCCTCATCGGCGTAGCGGCCAACGACTGAGAGAACCGCCGGCCGGAGATCGGGCGCGAGCGCTTCACGGTCGGAAAGAAATTTGGCAAACCGCTCACGGCAGCCCTTGATCACATCCTGATCGCCGAGGTTGCCGAGCGCCCCGATCAAATCTGCCCGCAATGTGGCGGGACGCGGCGGCTCGCCAGTTTTTGGATTCCAGCCGAGGCGGTCAAAGATCGGTCGAAGAACTGCGCGTGCCGCGGCTTGAAATTTCTCCCTCTCCGGCGCACCCGCGATCAGGCGGTTGATGTAATCGAAAACGCCGATGACTTGCTCGTCCTCAGCGAGCTCGGGCCCGCGCGGCAATTTCGCGACCAGCTCAAGATACTGGGCGAACGCGGCGCGATCGGCTTGCACGAGGGCCCACGTGTCGGCGAGAAGGTTGACCCGATCGGCGGATTTCAACTTGGGAAACTCACCGAGCAGCAGCTTCCACGACGCCTCGTCGTAGGCGACGCGAT
>JALYZW010000041.1 GCA_030945725.1 Verrucomicrobiota bacterium
CTTCGCGACGTTCCTTGGTTTGCTAGTGGACGATCACTGCCTTGTCCGGCTGCACGTCAACCAGCATATATTTGATATGCGTCTCCGGTTTCAATGAGAATTCCTGATCTTTCTTCACCGCGAATTCATGCGGCTCCGCGACCGGGTAGTAAAAGTTCGCGATCGATTCGGGCGAAATCATGATCTGCTCTTTCACCAATTTCACCTGCTCGGCGGTGTCGCCGTTTTGCAGGGTCAACTCCGAGACGTCGACGCGGGTGCCGTATTTGTTCGTCTCAAATTTCTCCGCGAAATCGACGATCTTAAACTTCGTCCCGCGGATCGCATCACCGACTTTCAGGAACTGGGTCGGCTCGCGCAGATCGCTCGTGTTCAGTGCGTAGGTGTCGCCGACCCAGGACGAGAAGACGAGCTTGAACGGCTGTCGCTCGTAAGACTTCATCCGCAGCTTCGTGACGTACGCCGGGTGCGAATCCTTGCTGGTCGGATTCGTGTGCTCCTGCCACTCCTCGAAGTTGGTAAAGCCGTCCCCGTCCGCGTCCTGCGTCAGGAGGTCGGCATCGCCGATCGGCAGCGAGAATTGTTCGAACCACTCGTTAGGCACAGGCGGGTGGACCTGCGTTGTCTGCAGAGTTGTCGGCACACCATCCGGGCCGATGAAATGTTTCTCGGGCACAAACAATCCCGAGCGCCCGCGGGGCGCCCATTGCGGCGGATGCGAGAGCAGGTCCGCCGCGTGCCCCACCTCGGCCGCCTTTGCAGAGGGCGCCGCCGATTTCGGCGGAGGAGTGACGTGAAGTTCGTCGAAGGAGCGATCGAAGTCGTGAGCATTCCGAATGATCCACACCGCCGAAAGAAGCAGGATAAACGCGGCGGCGGCAGCGAGCGCCCGGTCAGTGGAGAAGCGGATGGAGTTCATGCGCACGCGGATTTTGCGAGTCGCCTAGAAGGTGAAATTCACGATCTCAATTTGCGCCGACACTTCAATCAGCTCGTTCCCCACAATGAAATTAAGTGCGCCGCCGCCGGAAATTTTTGGAGCGGCGGGGGCGAGCTTTTCGGCGGCTTCGCGGGGCGGTCCAATCAGTTTCTCATTTCGGACATGAAGCGAACGAATGATGTAGAACTGCTGGCTCACGCCCGCGATCTGATTCAAGGCGCGGCGCGCCGCGGCGGGCTGCCCGACAAAGCTAACCTCGACGACTCGCCGGTCCAATAGGCCCGGCTCGGCGCCAGGCGTGGGCGCCGTCTTTGCCGGCGTCGCGCCAGCGGTCGGACGGCTGGCCGGAAGACGCCGGAACGCCGTGATCGCATCAACGTGCGCCTCCGCGAGAAGCCCCACCAGAAGTTCGATCTGCGACAATTCCTGCCCGAGCGCGGGCGCTACATCCGCCGGCGGCAGCGAGGTCGTGTATTCTGGAAATCCGAGATAAAACGGCGCCGGGATTTTCACTTTGGCAGTCCGCGCTTTTTCCGCGACGGCGCCGCTGGCCTGCCGCAGATGCGCCTGGAATTCATTCGGCGCGAGCGGGGTTTGCGGGAGCATCCGTCGCTTCAATTCGTCACGTAATTTCGCGACCGCGGAGCTGAGATCTTCGGTGTGCGCTTTCATGCTCCGGAGATTTTCGCCGCTCGGAAAAGGCATCGAGTTTTGCAGTCGTTTCAACTCCGCGGCGTTTCCCGCGAAGCGCACGCAGGCTTCGCTGTAACTGCTGTAGGCGCTAAATAGAAACCACCCGGAGGCGAGCAAACCCATCGTGAACGCAACGAGGAGCGAGCCGAGAAATCGATTTTCGCGGAACCAGCTCATGGAAGGGCAAGAGGTTTCCGCAAATCGAGATCGAGCTCATACGGAAAAGCCCACTCGGTGGTGTTTGGGGTCGTCGGCTTCAGCGCTTTCGCCTGATTTTTCGGATCGATCACGAGCAGGGGCGAGCCAACCAAGTTCCGGAAATAATCGACCACAATTTCCTGTTGCTTCGGGTTCGAGAGATACAGACCGCGCACCAGAATCCCATCGATCACGGGCGTTTTGGCCGCGGTCCGCGCAGGAACGGTCGCGCCGGGCGTCGGGACTGGCTCCGCCGCATTTGCGCGCGGCTCGCCGGCGAGCGGTTTGCCGCCGGAAGTGCCGACCAGTTCTGTGATCCAGATGTCTTCTTTCGGAAGACGCTCGTTCAAATCCTCGATCAGGCGCAGCCAGAAGCTCCGGTCGTCGATCGCAGCCACGAGCGGTGCGGCGGCCGCTTCCAGAGTCGTGCTCTGCTTTCGCACCTGATTGATCTGAGTTTCCACGCGCTTCATCAAATCGATCTTGTTTTCCAAGCGGTCGGTCGCGTGGCTCAGCAGGCGCGCGGTGTGGTCGAAGTAAATGGCCCAGGCTAGCAGTGTCAGGAGGATGCACGCGGCCGCGAGAATAAAGAAGGGCCGGCGCCGCTCCATCGCCTGCCGCGCGACGACCGGTGCGGGCCGCAGATTGAGTTCGATCGGACACGTCGTCGCCGAACGCGCAGCGAGACCGACCAGTTCGCCTAACAAATGCGCGGATCGCCCGACCTGGGTCGCGTCCACCAAGCCGCTGACCGCGACGTTTCGCAGCGGATTAAACAGCTCGACCGGCAGCTGCAATTTCTCGTGGAAGAACTCGCGCAGGTACGGCATGCCGGCCGTGCCGCCGCAGAGAAAAATTCGAACCGGAGCGCTCCCCTCCTGTTGCGAACGATAGTAGTTGATCGAGCGCATGATCTCGGCGTGCAGCCGCGCCATCGTGGTCCGAATAATCTTCGAGACACGCGCGACGTCGCCGTCCGCGGGCTCCGCGTAGGTGCCGCCGAGACTGACGAACCCATCCCGCTTTTTCCGTAACTCGGCGGCCGCGGTTGGTTCGCCGAATTCCTTCGCGATCGCGAGCGAAAGCGAACCGCCGGCGATCGCCACACTGCGCGAAAAAATCTTGCCTGGTTCGGCAAAGATAAGGTTCGTCGTCCGCGCGCCGATATCGACCAGCAGTGAGCAACCGGCCAGCTCGCTGTAGTTGTAGCGAAACGCGTTATAGAGCGCCATCGACGCCACTCCAACGAGGTTCGTCCGTAATCCGGCGCTCTCGACCGCACCGTTGATCTGCCCGATCAGGTCCGCCTTGATCGCGACGATCACGACCTGGATTTGTTCCTCCACGCCACCGCCAACGAGTTGGTAATCCCACACCACTTCGTCGATCGGGAAAGGCACATTCTGCTGCGCCTCGAACGTAATGATGCGCTCGATCTTTTCTTCCTCGACCGCGGGCAGTTTCACGAAGCGCGTGAAGATCGATTGCGCCGCGATCGCGTAATTCACTGACCGATGTTTCAGGTAAAGCTCTTCCGCCAGCTCGTGAATCGCGATCGCGATTTGCCCGGCGCGCATCTCGTCGCTGCCCGCATCGAGGATCTCGCGGAACCGGAAACCGTTCAGCGCCAGGCCGCCGTTTGGTTGCGCGATAAACTCCGCGAGACCGATCGTCTGCGACCCGAGATTCAGACTAACGATGCGCGTGGAGCCAGCCATGCCGAGCGATCAGCGCGAGCTTTTGATCTGCTCGTACCGATTCCAATAAAGCGGCGCGAACGGTGTTTCGTTCTTGTTCAAAACAAACCCGGTCAGCGCGGATAAGGCCGCGAACCATTGCGGCTGCGCGGTTCGCACCATGCTACTCTCATCGCTGATCGCGCCCTGCTGCACGATCTGCACCGCGACGTTCTGGACGGCGGTTGGCGTGACCGGTCGGTTTCCCGCGAAGCGAGTCAACGTATGCGGGGAGACATACATCACGGACCGGTTGTCGCGGCCGGCGAGCACGTTGGTGTGCGTCACCTCGCCGGTCAGCAGGCGGCCATTATACAGGATGTAATACTTGAAGGTCACGTCGTCGGTGACCTCCGCCGTGGCCGCAAATTCCACCTCCACTTGCAGCCAGCGCTCGCGCTGGTTCGTCTGGTATTGTTCCGCGCCCGAATAGGTGAACTGCGGCGGCGCGATCAAACTCGAGGTGATCCGCGTGATCTGGAAACCACTGCTCGCCGCGGGACGCGTCTGCGCAAAGGCCGTGATCGGAAAGAGCAACGCGGTCATCCCGAGCGCAGCGAGGCACCTCACACCGGCAATGCTCGCCACACCGACATTCGAACCACGAGGCCCGGCCCGGTGAGAGGTCCCTCGCCGTCGACGCGGCTCGGGAGGACCGGTTTTCATGCGGGGATCTCCACCCGTTCGCCCAGCTCGCCGCGCGCGACGCAGCCGCGGAAATAATCGATCGTCTGCACGATCCCTTCCTCGAACGGGACGCGCGGTTCCCAGCCGAGCACTTTCCGCGCACGCGTGATATCCGGCTGGCGCACTTTCGGATCGTCCACCGGCAACGGTTTGTGCTCGATCTCGGATTTCGTCCCGATGATGCGGCGGATCTCCTCCGCGAATTGCTTGATCGTCATCTCCCGCGGGTTCCCGATATTGACCGGCTCGTGGAAATCGGATTGGGAGAGGCGGAAAATGCCGTCGATCAAATCGGAGACGTAACAGAAGGAACGCGTCTGCGAGCCATCGCCAAAGATGGTGAGCGGCACGCCGCTCAGCGCCTGGCCGATGAAGGCCGGGACGACCCGGCCATCGCGCAGCCGCATCCGCGGGCCGTAGGTATTAAAGATACGCACGATCTTGGTATCGAGCCCGTGATAACGGTGGTAGGCCATCGTCATCGCCTCCGCGAAACGCTTCGCTTCATCGTAAACCCCGCGGGGGCCGATCGGGTTCACGTTCCCCCAGTAATCTTCCGTCTGCGGATGGACGAGCGGGTCGCCGTAACATTCCGAGGTGGAGGCGAGCAGGAAAGCGGCGCCTTTCGCTTTCGCGAGGCCGAGCGCGTTATGGGTGCCGAGCGCGCCGACTTTCAGCGTCGGGATGGGAAGCTCCAGGTAATCGATCGGGCTGGCCGGCGAAGCGAAGTGAAAGACGAAGTCGATTTTGTCTTCGGGGACGAAGATGAAATTCGAGACGTTGTGCTTGATGAAGCTGTAATCCTCGTTCCCGGAGAGGTGCTTCACGTTCGCCATGTTCCCGGTGATCAGGTTATCGATCGCAATCACGCGATGCCCCTCCGCGAGCAGGCGATCGGTCAGATGCGACCCAAGAAAACCGGCACCGCCGGTGACAACGGAAACGGGTTTGGCGCGAGCAGACATTGCGTTCGTATTTAGGTGGCGGCGTTTGGCTTGGCGAGCAGAAAGCGGCAGGCGAACGCGCAGGGTGCGGCCGGCTTTGCGATCACGTCGCACATCCGATCGCGAGCGCACAATTCGGATGCGGATTGCCCGCTCTCGACAGCGCCGGTTCACTTTGCAACATTCGTTGAATGCGGTCCGCGCGTCGTTCTCTCCACGCGCTCCTGACCCTTCTCGTCTCGGGAACGGTATGCGCGCAGGATGCGACGGAAGAGTCTGCGGTCGGCGACACGCTGCTCAATCCGGCGAGCATTCGGATCACCGGGCGCTTCGAGATGCCGCCGGGTCCGAGCGCAGCGGAAGTGGCCGCTCGTTCCCTGGCCGAGCAGATCAAGCGCAAGGCCGACGCTGACGCCGCTCGCTCGCCGCTCGAGCCATTGCTCAAATACCTGCCGGGCGAGGCGGGCGCGACGATGAATTCACCGCTCGTCCGCGAGGATGACGCGTTTTTCACGCCGGCGTACATGAAGTTGTCCGGCCGTCTGCTGGATCGCGAGCTGGCGGCGCAGGATCGCCGCGGAACGCTCCTGCTCGGCCGATAAATGATGACTCGAGCGAAGTGCGATCAGGCGATCGGCCGCGCGGAATTCACTGCACAACTCAGCGCGCTGCAGCTGCGCGGCGAGGAAGCAAACATGCGCGATCGCATGATCGAGCTCCTCGCGTCCGAGCCGGACTGTTTCGTGCGCTCCTGTTTTCCCGCGCACTTTACGGGGAGCGCGCTGGTCGTGAGTGCGGAGGGATCGAAGACGCTGCTGCATCACCACGGGAAGCTCGACCGCTGGCTCCAATTCGGCGGGCATTGCGATGGCGAGGAAGATGTGTTGCAGGTCGCGCGGCGGGAAGCCCGGGAGGAGTCCGGGATTGAAGCGCTGATCGTCGCTGCGGCGCGGCCGTTCGATCTCGATATCCACAAGATTCCGGCGCGCGGCGCGGAGCCGGAGCATTGGCATTACGATGTTCGTTACGTGTTGATCGCGCCGGAAGACGCGGTGTTTTCACGAAGCGCGGAGAGCCGCGAGCTGCGCTGGTTCACGCCCGACGAAATGGAAAGCCTGCCCCTCGATGCCGGCTTGCGGCGGCTCGTCGCGAAGTGGAGGCGACTGATCGCGCGGAGGATGTAGGCGCGCGATTTTTTGCTGCGAATACGATTTTGACCGCGCGCGAGAAGCTCAGCATTGCGCTCGCAGCTCCCGCTGTTCATGATCGGCCACTGTGATTGCACCGGCTTGCCTCGACCTGACTGTTCGCCTTGAACACGATCTTTCCGCGCAGGAGCGAACGCAAATTGTGCAGGGCCTCATCGAGCACAATGACGCCGCCGCTGACCCGGAATCGTACCTCGATCTGACGGTTGTCGTGCGCGAGGACGGCACGGCGGTCGGCGGCCTGCTCGGTTACACAAACTGGGACTGGCTTTTCGTGAAACAGCTTTGGCTCGGGGAAGAATTTCGCGGTCGAGGACTTGGGCGCGACCTCGTGCATCTCGCCGAGGAGGAAGCGTGCCGGCGGGGCTGTCAGCACGCGCACCTCGATACGTTCGACTGTCAGGCGCTCCCTTTTTATCAAAGCCTCGGTTACTCGGTCTTCGGCCAACTCGAAGACTATCCGGCCGGGCACACGCGTTACTTCCTGCAGAAGCGCGGGCTGCAATCCAGGCAGGCGGCGTCGGTCTAGTTCGTTCTGCGACTTACTGCGCGCGCAGCGCGACGGTTGGATTACGATCCAGTGGCAGATCTCGTCTAGCGCCGGTAAGGTCCGCGGATGATTTCGCCTCACCTCTTCAGCCCGCTCCAACTGCGCGAGGTGCAGTTTCGGAATCGGATCGGCGTCTCGCCGATGTGCCAGTACTCGAGTGAGGATGGCTTCGCGAACGACTGGCATCTCGTTCATCTCGGCAGCCGCGCGGTGGGCGGAGCGGCGATGGTCTTGACCGAGGCTGCGGCCGTGACGCCGGAGGGACGCATCAGTCCCGATGACCTCGGGATTTGGAAAGACGAGCAGATCGAAATGCTCGCGCGCATTTTCCATTTCGTTGAAGCGCAAGGCGCCGTATCCGGAATGCAGCTCGCGCATGCCGGATTCAAAGCGAGCACGAGCGCTCCGAGGAAGGGCCACGAGCCGATCGACGAAGCGCGAGGTGGCTGGCAGCCGATCTTCGGCGCAAGCGCGAGGCCGTTTGACGCGGAATACCAAACGCCTGTCGCCCTCGATCCCGCGGGAATCGATCGCGTCATCCGTGCCTTCGCGGAGGCGGCGCAGCGGTGCGAGGCCGCCGGCGGCCGCGTGATCGAAGTTCACGCTGCGCACGGATATTTGCTTCACGAATTCCTGTCGCCGCTTACCAACACGCGCGACGATGAATTCGGCGGCACGTTCGATAACCGCATCCGCCTCCTCTGCCGCGTCGTCGAAGCAGTGCGCGCAGTCTGGCCGGAACGGTTCCCGCTGTTCGTGCGCATTTCTGCCAGCGATTGGATCGAAGGCGGCTGGACGGGCGAAGATTCGGTTGTGCTTGGGAAACGCTTGCAGTCGTTAGGCGTCGACCTGATCGATTGCTCGACCGGCGGCGCGGTCCCGAAGGCATCGATTCCGACCGGCCCGGGCTATCAGGTCCGTTTTGCGAGAGCGGTGAAAGAACACGCGGGAATTGCGACCGCCGCCGTCGGGATGATTACCTCGCCCGCCCAAGCCGATCAGATCATCCGCGAAGGACAAGCCGACATGATCCTGATGGCGCGGGAGTTTCTCCGCGATCCGTACTGGCCATTGCACGCGGCCCGCATTCTCGGCCACGAGCCGAGCCCGCCTGCGCAATACGGCCGCGCGTTTTTGACCTAACGAGTCAGCGTTACATGCGCCGTCTCGCCGGGCCGGACCGAGGCCCGCGCATGCGCCATCGCGCCGGCGAGCAGCGTCGCCCCTTCGTCCGGCAGCTGCCAGCGTAAGAGCGCGAACAGATAATA
>JALYZW010000059.1 GCA_030945725.1 Verrucomicrobiota bacterium
GCGCGAACATGACCGGGAAGAAGCGGATTCGCTACGAACAGATTCCGTATTTTTGGTCGGAGATGTTCGGCCTGCGGCTCGATTTCGTCGGCGACTTCAGCCTGCAGCCGACCCGCATCGAGCTGCGCGGAACGTATGCGAAGAAGAAATTTAGCGTCCGCTACTTTCAAGGCGAACGGCTCCGCGGAATCTTGTTCTGCCAGGCAGCACCGCGCGAAGTCGATGCAGCGCGCACTGCGTTGCGAAGCGCGCTCGGAAAGTAAGGTACGATCGCGGGCCGGCCTTGATTGAAATTCGGTGCGGCGTCCATTCGCCGTGACCGACAGGATGGCCCGATCGTCATGACGCAGCGACCGAAACGGCGGACCCGATCTCCGCTGCGGGTCTGGGATCGCTTCGCACACAGTCGATGAAACGACTCTATTTACCGTTGACGGCATGCGGGACGCAAGGCATGAACCGTGCTGCGTTTCTCTATTAAATCTATGTTGACTCTTGGATCGTTCGCCGTTGCCGTATTCGCTGTGATCGGTTGTGTCTGGTGGGCCTGTCTGGATGACACTGATCAGACCTGACCAATGTCTGATATGCTCGACCACGAAGACCTCAAGTGGATTGCCACGACGTCGACCGAGCTAAACTCGATGCTGCAGCAGATCTCGCGGTATTCGGATCTGGCCCGACAACACCAGGGCGAATACAACTACATCGAGATGCTCGGCGAGCGAGTGGAGCTTGCCGCGAAGACGGCACAATCGCTCTTCGATCGCGTCACTTCCCGCATCCTCGCCGCTAGCACAGGCCGGCCGCCGGGCGCGCCCGAGCCGGTTCGCGCCGCGCCGTCGTTCACCGTCATGCCGCCGCCTGATCCCACTGTGGCAACAGCGGCCTCGACGAAACCAGCAGCCGCGGTCCCACCCCTTGAAAGCGTGAAAACCGCACCGCGCACGAGGTCAACTTCGCCCGCAAAAAAGTCGAGCGCCGAGCCCGGGCCGAGCACGCCGGAAATCAAAATTCTGAATCCAAAGGGGAGCCGGGAGCTCATTCTCATCGTTGAAGATGAGATCGAGATCGGAGAGCTCGCCGCGGAGATGCTGATCGAACAAGGATATCGCGTAATCAACGCGAAGGACGGCTTTGAAGCGCTGCGCATTTACCAACAGATCAACAACCAGATCGGGCTGGTCATTCTCGACTTTTTTCTGCCGGTCATGGACGGCGACGCCGTTTTCGACGAGCTGCGCGCGCTGAATCCAAATGCCGCTGTCGTTCTGAGCAGCGGGTTCAAGGAACAGAGCAAGCTCAACGCGATGCTCGCCCAGGGGCTGCGCGGTTTTATTCCAAAACCGTACACGCGCGAGAAGTTGCTCGAACAGGTTCGTTCGACGCTCGAATCGTCCCGGGGTTCGACGCGCTAGGTCAGCGCGCGCTCGATAGGCTGTTGCCGAATCCGCGACAGCTGGCATCGATTTAGCTTCTCGATGGGGCGCATGGCTCGCATCGACTCGTTTTTCAAGCTGATGGGAGAGCAGAAGGCATCCGATCTGCATCTCTCGACCAACAATCCGCCGATGCTTCGAATTAATGGCGAGCTCGTCCGCGTGGATTATCCGGCCTTACGGAACGACGACCTGAAGGCGATGGTTTACGAGATCGCCCCGGAAGGCAAAATCAAAGTTTTCGAAGAAACTTCAGACGTCGATTTCGGATACGAAGTCCCGGGCGTCGCCCGTTATCGCGCGAATTTTTTCCAGCAAAAATACGGCATCTCGGCCGTCTTCCGACTCATCCCTTCCACGATCTTGACCGTCGAAGATCTCAACCTTCCGCCGGTGCTGAAAAAATTTCCGATGTTGAAAAAGGGACTTGTCCTCGTGACCGGCCCGACCGGATCGGGCAAGTCGACCACGCTCGCTGCCATGATGGATTACGCGAATCTGCAGCGTCACGATCACATCATCACGGTTGAAGATCCGATCGAGTTCGTGCACCGCAGCCAGAACTGTCTCGTCCAGCACCGTGAAGTCGGCGTCCATACGCGGTCTTTTGCTTCCGCCCTACGCGGTGCGTTGCGTGAAGATCCTGATATTCTTCTCGTCGGTGAATTGCGCGACTTGGAAACGATCGAGCTCGCCCTGACGGCGGCCGCAACCGGCCACCTGGTTTTCGGAACGCTCCACACCTCGAGTGCCGCCAAAGCAGTCGATCGTATCATCGACGTGTTTCCGACCGACCAGCAAAACCAGATTCGCGCCACGCTCGCCGAATCGCTCAAAGGCGTGATCGCACAGAACCTCTTCAAACGCATCGACAAGCCGGGCCGCGTGGCAGCGCTGGAAATTCTCGTCGTCGACATGGCGATCGCGAACCTGGTCCGCGAAGCCAAGACGCACCAGATTCCGGGCATGATTCAGGTCG
>JALYZW010000071.1 GCA_030945725.1 Verrucomicrobiota bacterium
GATTATAATTGATCTGGAAACTTTCAGCGGCCGCGGCAAGGGAATTCGAAAGTTTTTTTGCGCGGGTCGAAATTCGTCTCGCTACGAGGGAAACCAGTTTCACCAGCCCCGCGTGAACGCCTAAATCCGCCTGCAGGGTAACTTTCTTGGCGAGCGTTTAATCGACCGCTCCAGCCATGCCGGATTTTTACCCTTTACCGTCGTCCGCCCAAAAATGGGGGAGAATTTCCGTTTTTGCGCCACGGGGTTAGCGGAGCGACGAATCCTCGGAGCCGACGCCCTCAAAAACCCCGGACACCTGACCGGCTTAGTGTTCGAACCCCCTCAACGCTCCATTATTCGAAAGCTCCGCAAAGCCGGGTTGACGAAAACCCGAATGAGATCACCCATCCCGAGACATCCACCTTGCCATCACGCGCTGGGGATGCCATCGAAAACCGACCTGCCTAGCGTTAGGTTGGCACATTCGGTGTCGTGGGCTCACGGACGAATAGAGCGGCCAAATAAGGAGACTAGTGCAAAGCCAACTATGCACGGCCGATTGGCTTCCGATGGCCGTAACCGGCACTACCATTCGAACTGCGGGCTCATTTCCGCGATTCCGCGAGACTTGCAGGCCTGCCGAATTCCCTTGTCCCCGGCGAGCTGGAGAGCGTTGCCGACACCGATGTTGCGCGTGGTGCAAATAGCACAATGGACCGCGCTGCCGGTCTCCACCCGCGAAACCGTTGCAGGCCGTCAGCAATGTGGTCCGTGAATCAGCCACACCTGCGCCGGAAATCATGTTCCGGCTGGTCGACCGGCCGCTATGCGCTTCGCTCTCGGCCCGGATTAGCTCGATCGAATCTTTCGGCGGATGGTCGTTGCGCGGCAGCGGCGCGGTGATGTCGATCTGCTCGATCGCCCGATCCACTTCGACGCCAAGGCGGAACTCCGATTCCAAGTTAACGGTACGGCGGCAGCAGGTTTACACCTGCCTTCGCGGCGGTGAAACACGCGGTCCACGAGGACGGCGAGGCACGAACGCCAGCTCAGGTAAAACGTGGACGACCGTAACCACGCCCAACTGCGGAGACGAGCGAAGCGCCAAACAGGTTCGAGCCACACGTGTCGTCGTCGTCATTTACGAGTTGCGCGGCGCTCCGCAGTTTCTTGCAGGTTTCTTCTTGCACTTGTCCCCTTAAATCGGAGGCCGTGCCTCCCCAGCGCCGTCCACCCCGAGGGTTGACCCGCCAGTCCGCGATGCGGGCTTGGGGACGTCGTGCAGCCATCATCGCCGGGAGAGATGAGGCGACCGGCGCCGAACGAAAGCGTAAACCACAGAGCCGACCTTCGCTACGGGGGACCCGTCGATGACGCCGCCTGTCGCCGCACGACGGGCAATCTCGTGCTCGAAACTAATTAGAGGCCGGAGTCCCCCGGTCCACTGTCTATTGCCCTCTTTCTTTCCTCCGTTTTATTCCCCGCCGCTACCGTTGCCAGCTTGGTGCAGCCCAGTCATCGTGAAAAGCGGCAGGACATCGAAACTCTCGCCTTCATCCTTTTGGATTGAAGACGACGACATACGCCGCTTTGGGCGGCAAAGCGATATAGTCGCTGTGAGGGACGAGATACTCATTCCCGTCCGCCATTTTGAGGACGAATGGGACGTTCCGTTTGATTGCTTTTTCGATCGGACTGCGTGTCACACGCCAAACGTGACCGGCGGAAAAGGCTTCGTCAACTCACGAGGGATCAGGAAACACTCCCCGCTCATTGATTGATTGATTCGTCCGCTGCGGCAGTCTCACTGGCTACCTCGCCAGCCTGACCGCGTACCCTTCGCCATGCCTGCGGGAAGTGTTCGCTCGCGCCCGCTCTCTCACCTGCTCCCCTCGCGGGTTTGACCGTCGATCACGCTCGCGCGGATCCCGCTACATTCCGCGGTTCGAATTGATGCTCCAGCCTCGCCCCACTTCCGCACCGGCTACCCTCGCCGGCCTAACCGTCTACCTCGCGCGCCCCTCGCGCGATGTCCGCCTTCCCAATTCCGAATCCCCATTCCGCATTCCGGACTCCGAACGTCCCACTTCTACTTCTCAGTAATCGACGAAGGACAACCGAGGCACGCGTCCGAAACGGCCCGAATCTGCAGTCACTAGGGTCAACTCATACTGCACTGCGTGACTCGCAATCCAAAGATGATTCGAGCCGATTAGCTTCCCCGCGCGTCGAAGCGCACGTGTGATTCGCGAATAAATCAGCGCTGTTTCCCGGTTGATTTCCAGCACCGTAACCAACCGCAAGTAATGCGCGAGAATCGGATCATCAAGCGAACCGAATCCTTCCGCGAATTCGCCCACCGTGATCGCGCTCCAGAACAACTGCGCTTCTCGATGGCTCTCAAGAAATGCGTGGGCGGGCCCGCTGCCACGCTCCTTCTGAAGATCAATCAGGAAGATCGCGTCGAAGCAAAACTTCAATTCCATCGACGCGCTGGGGTGGCATCCTGCGCCTGGGCCTTCTGCAGCAGCCGGATGGCCGTCGACAAATACGACTTGTGACGGCGAAGCTGATCAAGAAAATCGCCGCAATTCTTGCGCGGTCTTCCCCAGTTTGCTCGGCGAATCACCTGCGAGAAAGATTCATCGGTAGTTTGCCGCGCCTGGCGCAGCCGCTCGTACGCAACCAAATCGATCGAAATCGTTTTTGTCGCCATACATGCATTGTGCATGCACGCGCCGCGATAGTCGAGTTGCGGTCAAGCGGTCGCTATCTCGCATTCCGAAGTCCGAAATTCTCCACGCCCTACTTTGCCTTTGAACCTTCCACTTCGAACCCTCGGACCGCTCCCGCGTGCCGCTCTCTCTGATTCCGAATTCCGCATTCCGAACTCCGAATTTCGCCCAGTCCTACTTTCGCTTTTCAACCTTCTACTTCCAATTTTCCGACCGCTACCCTCTTCCCTCTGACTTCCGCGCGCAAGGCGCTTTCTTTCTAGCTACCAAATGTGTGGCGATTGATTCGTTTGCTCCCGCGCACTCACCGGCTACCCTCGCCGGCCTGACCGTCCCATGACGCTCGCGTCCCCGCGGCGTCATTTCACCATCAGCGCTTCGCGCGGATCGACATCAGCGCGACGCATGAGCGATCAACGTTTCGACCCTCAGGAGAGGATAACGCGTCACCATTCAGGCTGTGAGCCGCAGCCGCTCATGCGCTGGAAGGGTGTCGACTGCTCGCTGGGAATAGGAAAGGAATTCGTTGAGCTCGAACAGACGTTTAAACGCCTGCCTTTCCGAGTTCCAAATCCACTTGTGCTTTTTTCTGCTTTCCTGCATTCCTAATTCAACCGTCATGGCAACTCTTAGATGACGCCAGCGCGCCGAGCGCGCCGGGCAATCTCATGCTCGAAGCTGACGAGGCGACGGCCCAGAGCCTGGTAGCGGCTAAAGGCGTCGCCAGGTTCCGCACCGAGCAGTCGGTACAAGTTCCGTTCCGGCTCCTCAACAAAGCCGGCTCTACTCCCAGGTACAATCAATCCTGTCCGCTCCAGCCACGGCCGGGCAATGCTGGCTAGACAAGCTGACACCGTGACTTCGCCAGCCGCGACGTCGTGCAACCCCTGGCGGACAAATTCCCAGCCAGGAACATCGTCCAAGTCATCAGAGCAGTGAGAGTCCGGTGTCATCAGTCACGTTTCGCTGGTCTCATCGGTGATGTTTCGCTGCGCGCCGCAGATTACGCGTACCGACGAACGGAACACTGCAGGCTCGATCGCCGGATATCGAATCAACCGTGCTTCAATGTCGTGAAAAAAAGCCCAAATCTTTTCGCAAGTGACAAGCGCGCGGTCGAGCATCGCACGGACGTCGGCTAGATCCCGGTCATGGCTGCGTTCTATTTTCGACAGCGCTTGCGAGTACAAATCGTAGTGGAAGAATTCGAGCTCTGATCTGCGCACGATGAAAGGACTTCGGTCGCGCCAGCCAGGTAATTCCGGAATGAAATCGGCCGGGGAGGCGAGCTCGATGTTCATATCGATGCTTTCCTTCAACTCAGCGAGTGCCTCAAACAGATTCGGTGGTTCAGGATCAGCCTTGATGTCGAGGTCGATGGTTGTTGTTCGCCAACCGTGCAAAACAGCAGTGCCGCCTCCGGTCAGGTAAATTCGTCCTGGGCCTCCGACGCGCTCGCCAAGCGCGCTCATGAACCGCTCGATTCTTTCTCTGTCAGTTTCACTGCGCACGTTAGTTTCCTCTCACCAGACGCCGCGCGGGACAATCAACGTCAGGGACCGGCCGAAGCGGCTAAGCGGCGGCCATGGCTGCGGCGACCGTCAGAAGCGGAATGATTGCAAAATGCTCGTGACCGTCTTCTTCGTACGTCACCACGACAGAGGTTTTGCGGGGTGTGAAGCTCAGGAAATCCCGGTGCGGAACGTCGAACGCGCGCCCAGATGCGGTTTCGAGTCGAAACGGTTTATTCTTCGCGAGGAGATCCTCGATCAGCGATGCATCCACTCCGGGAGGATACGATTTGAAGAAATGGTGTCAACGCGGTGAGCCTTCTGTTCCATCCCGCGCTTCACCCTCCGCGGCGCTCACCACGCCGAACGGCGTCTTCATACTTTCTAATTTCTCCTTTCTCCTTTCTACTTTCCCCCGTGAACCTCGCGCTCTTCGACAACTCGGATTTTGATCGGGGCGCGCCGCGCTGGAAGGAGGCGCTCTGGTTCCTCGCGCGCTGGATGTTTTTTCAGAACGCGCTGCCGTGGCCGTCGGAGCTGCGGGTCGCGCTGCTGCGCGCATTCGGTGCACGGATCGGCAACGGCGTGGTCATCCGCCCAAATGTGAACATTTCGATGCCGTGGCGCCTAACGATCGGCGCTCACGTTTGGATTGGTGAGGACGTCGGGATTCACAGCTTTGCACCCGTTACGATCGGATCGAATTCGTGCGTCAGCCAGCGTGCCTATCTTTGCACAGGCAGTCACGACCGTCGCCGCGAAGATTTTCCGCTAAAGTGCGCACCGATCACGCTCGCGGACCAAGTGTGGGTCGCGGCGATGAGCTTCATCGCGCCGGGGGTGACAATCGGTAGTGGTGCGGTGGTGGCAGCCGGGTCGGTGGTTTTCTGCAATGTTGCTGCGGGAGCGCTAGTGAGAGGCAATCCGGCGGAAGAAATCACTACGTTCAAAGGCGGGGGAACGAATTAAGAGCAATGATTAACGAGCTGTAATCGCTCCGACTCCAGAGTCGATTCTAACTTCTGCCTGTTCGCCCTCGCAACACCTGATAGAAATCAGCGACGCTCGTGAGCAGGCAGTTTCTCGCGCGATCGGAACGCGCCGCGGACCAGCCCGTTTGCGGGCGCGAATCGCCGCTAGACTTTCGCGGGCGTGAGCTTCGGGACTGCCTTTTCGATCTCCGCGCGTTGCCCTTCGAGCCACGGCGGCAGGACTAATGTTTCACCGAGATGCGTCGGATCTTCGTCCACCGCGAAACCAGGTCCATCCGTCGCGAGCTCGAAGAGCACGCCGCCGGGTTCCGGGAAGTAGACGGACTTAAACCAGAAGCGATCGATCACCGGCGTGACCCGCCCGACCGCGTCCGAAATCCGCTCGCGCACCGCGAGCTGATGCGCTTCGTCATCCACCCGCCACGCGAGATGGTGAATGCTTCCCGTGCCCCAAGCGCCGCGCTGGGCGGCGGGCGTCTCGCGGACGTCGACATACTTGCCGGAGCCACCACCCTCGATCGCAAACCGATGCCACTCCCCTTCCACGCCGACGTGCGAAAAGCCCATCTGCTCGGTGAGGAATGTCTGCGTCAGCGCGAGATCTTTTTCGGTCAACCGCGCGCTCTCCAGCCCACGGATCTGATGTTTCACTTCGACCGGGCTTTCTTCCCACGCGGTGAACGGCCGGCCTAACGAGTCCTCGCTTTCCACCAGCGCGACGCGTAATCCGTGCGGATCCACTATCGACAAGGCACGCTGTCCGAAGCGCGTTTCCGCGGCGCCTGTCTTGACGCCATAACGTTGCAGACGTCCGCTCCAAAACACGAGACTCCCGGGCGGCACGGCGAGCGAAACTTCCGTGCTTAGGCCGTAGCCATCGCGGCTCGGCGCCATCTGCGCCCATGGGAAAAAAGTGAGATCCGTCCCCGGGTGTCCTTCCGCATCAGCGTAGAAGAGATGATAGGTGCCGGGGTCGTCCTGGTTCACGCTCTTCTTCACCAGCCGCATCCCGAGCACGCCGACGTAGAAGTCGAGGTTCTCCTGCGCCGGCCCCGCGATCGCGGTGACGTGATGGAGCCCGCGGACGGTATTCATTTCACAATGGAGACGTTCCGACCAACGCCGTCATTCCGAGCGAAGTCGAGGAACCCCGTGGCCAAATCGATCGTGCTGTTTCCAGCCAAAAGGAAATCCTGCGCCCAACAACCACTCGTTAGGCAACCGGCAGCAAAGCGGTCGGTGACTTTACGACTTCCCTCGACTCCGCGGAGTTTATCCTGAGTGAGCGAAGCGAGTCGAACGGGCTCCGCTCGGAATGACCGCAGGAGCCGAATCACTTCGCCTTCGCATCCGGCTCGGCGGCGACTTCGTATTCCGGTTTCGCCACACCGAGCAGCCAATGGTCGAACCACCCGACGATATGCTGCAGCCTCTCCACGCGATGCCACGGCTGCCCGGACCGGGAAAGCTCGTGGGTCTCGTTCGGGAATTTCACCATCACAGTCGGAATTTTGCGGAACTTGAGGGCGCGAAACATCTCCTCCCCGCCTGCGCCCGGCGGCGTGCGCGTGTCCGTCTCGCCGAGGATCAGCATGAGCGGTGTTTTCACTTTCTCGATGTAGGTGATGGGCGAGCGCGCCTCGAAATCAGCTTTGTCCTGGAAAGGCGGCGCCTTGAACCAGGTCGGCTGGAACAAGGTAAAATCGGCCGTGTACCACCACGCTTCCCAGCTTGCGATGTCGCGCTGC
The DNA here is from genome assembly GCA_030945725.1 of Verrucomicrobiota bacterium. Lineage (GTDB taxonomy): Bacteria > Verrucomicrobiota > Verrucomicrobiia > Chthoniobacterales > UBA10450 > JALYZW01. The sequence goes on from JALYZW010000071.1 coordinate 6,969, forward strand.
GAGACGGCCGCCGCGAATCGATCGGTGTGCGTAACGACCCAGTTAGTGAGCAAGCCGCCGCCGCTGCCTCCGGTCACGCCGAGCTTCTTTTCATCCACAAATCCGCGCCGGATCGCCTCATCCACACCCGCCATCAAATCCTTAAAATCGTCGCCGGGATAGTGATACTGAATCACGTTCCCAAAGTCCTGGCCGTAGGTCGTGCTCCCGCGCGGATTCGGGTAGAGGACGATGTAGCCCTTCGCCGCCATCCACTGGAATTCGTGCTCGAAGATGTAGCCGTACGCGGTATGCGGCCCGCCGTGAATATTCAGGATGAGCGGATACTTCTTCCCCGGATCGAAGCCGGGCGGCTTCTGGAGCCACGCCTGAATCTTCTTCCCGTCGAAACTCTGATACGTGATTTCCTCCGGCTCGGTCAGGTTGAGCTGCGCAAACAGTTCGCGGTTGCTGTCGGTCAATTGTCGCGGCTGTCCCCCACCCTCGATGGCGAACAAATCGCCGATTCGCGTCGGCGTCGAGAGCAGGCAGATCAGCTTCGATCCGTCCTTCGACGCGCGGAACCTAACGACCGCCTGATTGCCGTGCGTCACTTCCGTCATCGCGCCGGAGTCCGCGTCGAACCGCGCGAGATTCGTGCGCCCCTCCTTCCCGACGATGTCGAGAATGCTCTTGCCGTCCGCGCTCCAGATCGGTGGGTTCGCGCCTCCCGCGCGGGGCGGCGCGCTGTCGCCGAAGACTCCCGCGCCCACGTCGAAGTCGGTGTTCGCGGTCAGGTTTTTCGGCTTCGCATTCGGCGCGAGTTCCAGCGTCCAAAGATCCGGCTGAGTGTAGGAATTCACCGGCTGATTGGCGGACGCCGTAAACGCCACGCGCTTCCCGTCGGGACTCAAAGCCAGCTCGCCGATCCCCATGTCGATCGTAGTGATTTGCACCGGCGTGCCGCCCGCGGTCGTGACCGAGTAGATCTCGGTTTTCGGCAGTTCGTAATACGGCTCATCCACCCGCCGCGTCGCGAAGTAGATCTGGCTGCCGTCATTCGACCAGACCGGATCGCCTTCGTCGAAACGGCCGCTCGTCAATTGCTTCGGCTGCACTTTTTCATCCGCGGTGTGCGGCGCCGGCACGACCCAGATGTGATCGGGACGTTTGAAATCCAAATACCCTTCGTCGTTGGAACGATAGACCGCGCGAGTCACGACATGCACGTCACTCTCGTGCGCGTTTTCCTCGTCGGCGCCCGCGCTGGCAGGAGCCGGGCTCGCCGCGCCCGGCGATGCTGATGGCGAAGCGACTGCTTTCTTTTGTTCCTCTTCCTTCCGCTTTTTCTTTTCCTGTTTCGCGAGGTCTTCGGGATTCGAGCTGCTCGTGAATGCAATCGCTTTTCCATCCGGCGACCAGCGAGCGCCACCGACGCCTTTCGGCAAGGAAGTGAAAACGAACGCGTCGCCGCCGTTCATCGGCAGCAAGCAGAGTTGTCCCGGTTCCGGTTTGCCGTCCTTCTCGGTTGACCGCACGAACGCGAGATACTTTCCATCGGGCGACCAGCGCGGCGCGCCGTCGCGGTTACCACTCGTTAGGCGGTGCGGTTCTTCTCCGCCGGCCATTGGAACCGACCAGATCGACGTGTTGTAACCTTCTTTCTTGTCGTTCACCGTGACGCGCACAAATGCGACGCGGGAGCCGTCGGGAGAAACCTGCGGATCGCCGATCCAGACGAAACTCCAAAGATCCTTTTCCGTGATCCCGCGTTTATCGGCCGCAGAACCGAATGGAACCAAAGCAAGCAGGAGAACGAAGACGCGAAGGGGGAAACGCATGGGCAAAAGTGGCACTGCGCGCGCGTTGCGCAATGGATCGTCCTGATCTTGTAGGGCAGGCATTCCTGCCTGCCATTCGACATCCGACGGCAACCAGGAATGGTTGCCCTACAAACTCGACGGAGTCTCGCCCCCCCGAAAACGAAAACCGCCGCTCGCGTTTTCACACGAGCGGCGGTCGGCCTAACGAGTTCTAAACTACCAGATGTTTACCCGCTGATCGGGCGGGCGAATCATCGGGGAATTCGCGGGCAGATTAAACGCCTTCGCGAATTCATCCATGTTCGAGAGGGGCCCGATCGTCCGGAAACGGCCCGGCGAATGCGGATCGGTGTTGAGACGCAGCTTCAGATCTTCGTCGCGCTGGTTGTTCCGCCAGATCTGCGCGAAGCCGAGGAAGAAACGCTGGTCGGGGGTAAACCCGTCGATCTTCTGCTGCGACGCCTCTGGATGTTTTGCGAGCGCTTTTTGCATCGCAGTGTAGGCGAGCTTGATGCCGCCGATATCCGCGATGTTTTCGCCCTGGGTCAGTTCGCCGTTGATGTGAATTCCGGGCAACGGTTCGTAGGCGGCGTACTGCGCCACGACCGCTTGCCGGCGTTCGTCGTAAGCTTTCTTCGACGCTTCACTCCACCACTCGCGCAGGTTTCCCTGCCCGTCGTACTGCCGGCCCTGATCGTCGAAGCCATGCGTCATTTCGTGGCCGATGACCGCGCCCATTCCGCCGTAATTGACCGCGTCATCCGCCTTCACGTCGAAGAACGGCGGTTGCAGGATTCCAGCCGGGAAAACAATCTCGTTCATGTTCGGGTTGTAGTACGCGTTCACCGTCGGCGGCGTCATTCCCCACTCGCTGCGGTCGACCGGTTTCCCGATTTTCTTCAACTCCCGGTCGGTCTCGAATTTTTCACCGCGCAGGAGGTTCAACGCATACGGCCCGCGGTCGATCATGAGCGTCGAGTAATCGCGCCATTTGTCCGGATACCCGATCTTGACCGTGAATGCGGCCAGCTTCTTGAGCGCTTCCTGTTTGGTCGGCTCGTCCATCCAATCGCGAGACTTGATCCGTTCCGCGAGCGCTTCCTTCAGATTGTTCACCATCTCGAGCGCACGGGCTTTCGCTTCGGGTGGGAAATGATCCGAGACGTAGAGTTTGCCGAGCGCTTCACCGAGGACGCCGTCAGTCGCGGTCACCACCCGTTTCCAGCGCGGCTTCAATTGCTGCGCGCCGGTCAGCGCCTTGCTGAAGAAGGCGAAGTTTTCATTCACAAAATCAGACGACAAGGCCGGCGCCGCCGCGTGCAGCAGTTGCCAGCGGAGATAAGTCTTCCAGTCGTCGATCGGCGCCGTCTTGAAGACCTCGTTCGCCGCTTTGAAGAAGTCCGGCTGGCCAACGTTGATGTCGCCCGGCTCGACTAGCGCGATGCCCTTGAAGTAATCCGCCCAGTTCCAATCCGGCATCAGCGCCTGCAGCTCGGCCTGCTTCATCTTGTTGTAATTCTTCTGCGGGTCGCGCAGCTCCACGCGCGTGCGAGCCGGCTTCGCGAGCGAAGTTTCGAACGCGAGAATTTTGTTCGCGTGATCTGCCGCGGCCTGGTCGCCGAGCAGTGTCAGCATCTTCGTCACATGCTGCACGTATTGGTCGCGGAGCTTCTTCGAAGCGTCGTCGTCCTTCGTGTAGTAATCGCGGTCCGGCAATCCGAGTCCGCCCTGGTACGCCTGCGCTATCACCATCGTGCTGTTCTTGTCGTCCTGGCCGGAGGTGAAACCGAAGAAGGCCGGGATCCCCATCGAATGCAGGTGCGCGATCTCCGCTTCGAGTTCTTTCCGGTCCTTGATCGCGTCGATGCGCTTCATCTCATCGGTTAGCGGCGTCCCCTTCGCCGCTTCGACCGCGGCTTCGTTCATCCCGCTCGCGTAGAAGTCACCCACCTTTTGCAGATCGGACGACGCTGCTTTTTCCACGTTATTCTTGCCGGCCTCTTTCGGCGCGGCGGCGGCCGCTTTCTCCGCGATCTCGTGCAGCGAGTCATTGTTCTTCTCGGTCAGCTCGTTGAAGCTCCCCCAGCGCGCGAACTCTGGCGGAATCGGATTCCGTTTGATCCAGCCTCCGTTCGCGAAGAGGTAGAAATCGTCCGACGGATTGACCGACGTATCGAGATTCTTCGGGTCCAGGGGCGGCGGATTTTTGTCGATCTGCGGCTGCGCGGAGTCGGTCGCTGCACCCGGGTTTGTCGCGCTCGAACCGGTTGGCGGCGCCTGCGCGGTCGGATTCTTATGCCCGTCGTGCACCGCGGCCGGTGGCGGCGGAGCCTGCGTGGGCGGAGATTTTTGTGGCTCGGTTTGAGCGAACAAGCTCCCGCTGAGAACCAGGCCGAGGAGCAAGACGGAGGACTTAATCATCGTCCATAGAACGTCGAAAGCGGCGCGTTGTCCAATCGCGAGGCGGCGCTCGCGGGCGGACGTTTAGAGCTGCTCGAGTTTGTGCCCTTTCGCCCGGAGCAGTTCAATCAAGCTGTATGGTCCGCAGAGATGTCGTGCCCCGACCACGACCATGGTTGGCTTCCCGGTTTTCATTTCCGCCTCCACTTTCGGCACCCAGTTCGCGTTTCTTTTCGTGATCAGGCGGAGCACCAGATATGGAGCCTCGCGTTCCTGCGGCGCGAACAACCGCGCGAGCCGATGTGTGTCGCCCGATTTATAGGCGGTGACGATCGCGCCGAATTCTTTTGCGTTTTGATCGCCGTAAACCAGCGTCTGCAACAGGAACACTTCGCTCTCGATGTCGCTCATGGTCGACAGGACACGCACGTGTTCATCGAGCGATTCGAGCCCGGCGAATTCCGCCGCCATCCTGGCGTGGCGAATGACATAATATTCGACGCCGTTTCCGCGCGACACATTCGCGAGAGCGGGGTGCGAATACATGAACATCGCGATCGCCCACGGCTTGTAGTTGTCGTATGTGCTCGGCGGTGCTTTCGCGATCTTACGCACGAAGGCATACGTCTTCGGCGAGACTTTGTCCTTGAGCGTGACCCCTTTCGGGTAACGCGCGGCGTCCCTCACCTTGGTCGCGAGCTCGGTCTCTCCGTGCTTCATGTCGATCTCGAAAAGAAAACGCCGGCAGCGGGCGATCGCGTCGGTGATCGGCGCGCCGAGTGGATAATCGCTCGCGCGGAGTGCGTGACTCGACCCGAGAATGTAAAACGGGACCCGCGCGTCCGTTACTCGCCAGAGGAAGTGCCTCCCGCTGGGCGCGGCGGGCGCCGGTTTTTGCGCCGGACCCACCGCAGCGAAGAGAGCGACCGGCAGCAATACCGCCGCGACAACGAGGATTCGCCACAGGCTTTTACGCATGCCGCGTTATACCGATCGCGTCCCCGCCGGTCAACGACGGCGATGGCCGCCGCGACGAATGGTTGCGAGCGGTGTTGGTAACCCTCTCAACGAAGTGGCGCGATGGCACTTTTCCTGCATGTTATTAGCTGTGAAGCCGAGTCCTAGAACCCCTGTTTGGCGCGCCGCGGCGGTCGCGCTCGCCCTGCTCGCGCTGACTTGCGTCGCGCACGCGGCGTCGGATTGGCAGGTGATCAAGGTCGGTGTCCGCGATTATCTTTCGCTCGATAACATCGCGAAATTCTACGGGCTCCCGACCGGCGTGGCGCCCATCGGCAAGACCCTGCGCCTTTATAACGGCCGCATCGATTTGCAGGTGACCCTCGACAGCCGCGAGGCGGTCGTGAACGGCGTGCGCAACTGGCTGAGCTTCCCGGTCATCGCGAAGGACGGCCAGTTCCTCATGTCGCGCATCGACCTGGCGAAAACGGTCGAGCCGCAGCTGCGTCCGCAAATGATCCCGAACCTCGCGAAGATCCAGACCATCGTCCTCGATCCCGGACACGGCGGCCACGATAAAGGCGCGCTCAGCACGTACGGCGCCGAAAAGGATTATACCCTCGACGTCGCTCGCCAGCTGAAACCACTGCTCGAAGCGAAGGGACTCAAAGTGATCATGACGCGCGACAGCGACGTCTTCATCCCGCTCGAAGTCCGCGCCCGGATCGCCAACTCGACGCCGAACTGCGCGTTCGTCAGCATTCATTTCAACGCGACCGACACGAACCCCAGCGCCGCCGGATTCGAAATCTACTCGCTCACGCCGCGCGGCTCGCCCTCCACGCAGGATGACGCGCTCGCCTTGCACTTCTTCAACATGGAGGCCGGCAGCCCGGTCGACGCGCCCAGTCTCGCCCTCTCGAGCTGCATCTATCATTCGGTGCTCGGCCACATCCCGGAATTTGATCGCGGAATCAAACGCGCGCGGTTCGCCGTCCTGCGGTTGACCCGCGTGCCGGCAGTGCTCGTCGAAGGCGGCTTCCTCACCGAGCGGGGCGAAAGCCGTCTCATCGCGAACAGTGAATGGCGCGCCAAGCTCGCGCAGTCGATCAGCGTTGGGGTCGAGAACTACAAGGCGCTGGTCGAGAAACGGCAGCGCCCGATGTTGCTCGCTGATTACCGCCAGCAACTCGGCGGTCAACTCATCGCGCGCGACGCGACCAAGCCGCTTTCACCGGAAAGCATGTTGACCGCGCGAGAGATGATGCCCGCAAGCAACACGCTGCAGGCACCCCCACCCGGTCCGGCACCGCAAGGCAGTGTCGGTCCTGAAAATGGCGAACAAAGCCTCGATGAACCGACAGCCGACGTGGCGGCCGCTGGCAATGTCGCGACGAACAACACCGTGAGCGCCGCGGACCTTGCAACACCGCCCGCGCCACAAGTGAACGATTCCGATCACGAAATGCCGCCAGCCGCCACCACGCCGGCGCCGGCTGGCGGCGCACCGCCCGAACCC
>JALYZW010000130.1 GCA_030945725.1 Verrucomicrobiota bacterium
ATCGGGAAAGGCGCGGATTGGGTGAAGGTGTACGCCGATTATCGATGGGGAAAAGACGAGCCGTCGCGGCCAACATTCTCGCAGGAGGAATTGACGGCAATCGTGCAGGCGGCGCACTCCGCCGGACGACCGGTGGCCTCGCACGCGACGACCGCCGAAGGGATCCGGCGATCCGTCCTCGCGGGTGTCGACACGATCGAGCATGGCGATAACGGCACAGCCGATGTGTTCGCGTTGATGAAGCAACGCGGCGTCGCGTTGTGCCCGACCGTGGCCGCCGGTGATGCGGTCTCGCAATATCGCGGTTGGAAGAAAGGCGCCGACCCCGAGCCGGACCGAATCAAAGAAAAGCGGGCGAGCATGCAGGCGGCGAGAGCCGCCGGCGTCACGTTTGCGATGGGTGGGGACGTCGGCGTCTTTCCGCATGGCGATAACGCGCGAGAGATGGAACTGCTCGTGCGCGAGTACGGATTCTCGCCGCTGGAAGTGCTACGTCAGGCGACGAGCGGGAACGCGGCCGTTCTTCGGCTCGCCGACCGCGGGACGATTCGAGAGGGATCGCTCGCTGACCTTGTCGGCGTCAGCGGCGATCCGGTCGCGGATGTCGCCGCGCTTCGCCATGTTCAATTTGTCATGAAAGGCGGCGTGATCGTGAAACCGGGGCAACCGGAGCGATGAGATCCCGGTTCGCCCTCGCGATCGCGCAAGGGCGACTGTGGTGAGAAGGCGATGCTGGCATAACACTGCCGATAGAAGCGATGGCGCAACACCGCTCAAATGATGACCACACGTCGCACGTTCATTCGCACAGCCACGCTCGCTTCCGGCGCTCTCGCCGCGGGCAGTCTGCCACGTAATTTGTTCCCTCAAACTCCCAGGCCGAAGCGCATTCTGATACTCGGCGGCACCGGATTTACCGGGCCGTTTCAGGTGCGTTACGCAGTCGCACGCGGGCACAAAGTAACGGTCTTCAACCGCGGCAAGACCCATCCGGGCGAGCTGCCGGCCGGCGTCGAACAACTGCACGGCGATCGCCATGGCCAGCTCGATGCCTTGAAGGGGAAGCAGTGGGACGTCGTGATCGATGACCCGGCGATGTTGCCCGCGTGGGTGCGCGATGCGGCCGCGGTGTTGAAGGGAAACGTCGAACGCTATGTGTTTATCTCGACCATTTCGGTCTTCGCCGACAACAGCAAACCTGGGATGGACGAAACTGGCGCGCTCCTCAAATACGAAGGCGCGGATCCGATGAAGGAGACGAAAGAAGCCGTCGTCGCCTCCGGGTTTAAACTCTACGGACCGCTGAAAGCCTTATCCGAACAGGAAGCCGAGAAAGCTTTTCCGGGCCGGACGCTCGTTATCCGGCCGGGATTAATCGTTGGCCCTGGCGACGAGTCGGACCGCTTCACTTACTGGCCAGTGCGCATCGATCGCGGCGGCGAAGTCCTGGCGCCGGGCGAGCCAACTGATCCTGTCCAAATCATCGACGGACGCGACCTCGCGGAATGGACGGTCCGCATGGTGGAGAACAACGAAACCGGCGTTTATAACGCGACCGGGCCCGCCTCTCCGCTCGCGATCGGCGGCATGCTCGACGGAATAAAGACGGCGCTCGCAGCGAAGGCGAACTTCACCTGGGTCAAGGCAGATTTCCTGGAAGCGCAAAAAGTAGCGCCCTGGTCCGACATGCCGGTTTGGATTCCGCCCCGAGGCGAGATGGCTGGTTTCGCCTCGCTAAATGTGAAGAAAGCCCTCGCCAAAGGCCTGACCTTTCGTCCGCTCGCCGACACCGCGCGCGACACGCTGCAGTGGTTCAAGTCACAGCCCGCCGAGCGTCAGGCAAAGCTGCACGCTGGACTATCGCCGCAACGCGAAGCGGAAGTGCTCGCGGCCTGGCACGCTCGAGCGCAAGCCGCGAGGTAGCGGCGCGGCCAGCGCGAGAATTTCTCACGCACCATGAGACGCGTTCTGCGTTCCGCTCGCGACAAGCTGGTGGACGTGCGGCCGGAAGAAATCCGCGCGGTGGCATTCGCGTTCGTGTTCAACTTCGTCGTCCTCGCGAGTTACTATGTCGTGCGCCCGATTCGGGACGAAATCGGCGCCGCGGGCGGACTCGACACCCTGTCGTGGATGTACAGCGGTACTTTGGTCACAATGCTGGCCGCGAACGTGTTGTTCTCGAAACTCGTTGCGCATTTTTCGCGCCGGCGCTTCATCCCGCTCGCCTACCGCTTCTTCATCGGGAACCTGATCCTGTTCTACTTCGCGATGCGCTGTTTGTCGGCCACGCAGCAGGTCTGGGTCGGCCGCGCTTTCTTCGTCTGGGTCAGCGTTTTTAATCTCTTCGTCGTGACGGTTTTCTGGGCCTTCATGACCGACGTCTTCAACACCGAGCAGGCGAAACGCCTGTTTGGCTTCATCAGTGTGGGGGGAACGCTGGGCGCGATTCTCGGCGCCGTGATCACCGCGGCACTCGTGCAGTACGTCGGCACGATGAATCTGCTCTTTGCGTCTGCGTTGCTGCTCGAGGTCGCCGCGCAGTGCGTCCGCCATTTTCCTTTCGGTTTCCGGCGCCATCGCCCCGGCGAAAGTGATCGTGCCGCGCGCGATGAGGCGCCGATCGGCGGCGGCATCTGGACCGGAATGACGCACGCGATTCGCTCCCCGTACCTACTCGGGATGTGCGGCTTTCTTCTGCTCTACACGATCACTTCGACCGTCATGTACTTCCAGCAGGCCGACATCACGGCGCACCATTTTCATGATCGCGCGGCGCGGACCGCATTTTTCGCGCAACTCGATTTGTCGGTCAACGTGCTGACCGTCCTGATCCAGATCTTTCTGACCGGCCGGCTGCTGAAACACCTCGGGGTCGGCGTCACTCTCGCGCTGCTACCCGCGATCAGCACGATTGGTTTTGTGGCCGTCGCGTGTGCGCCGGGACTTGGACTCGTGGCGATCTCTCAGACCTTGCGGCGCGCGTCGAACTTCGCTCTTTCGCGGCCCGCGCGCGAGGTGCTCTTCACCGTCCTGACGCGCGAAGATAAATACAAGGCGAAGGGATTTATCGACACCTTCGTTTACCGCGCCGGGGATCAGATTGGCGCGTGGTCGTATCCTGCGCTGACGTGGTTGGGTCTTGGCATCACCGGCATCTCATGGCTCGCGGTGCCGCTCGCCGGCGTTTGGTTCATCCTTAGTCTCTGGCTCGGGCGACGGCAGGTAGAACTTGCACCGCACCCTGGCCGCAGCTGAGCTGGCGCTGAGGCGCCGCGCCTTTCCGCTTGAAGTCATCCCGCCTCCGTCCGATGCGTCGCTCGCGATGAGAGATGTTTTGCCGAGCCGCGATGACATTCCTGACCTTTACGGCACGGAAGCGCGCCCCCCGCGTCAACCGCGTGGCGTTCGCTATCTCGTCCTGTTTTGCCTCATCGTGCTTGGCACCGGTTCGCTCGCGGCCCACCTCTTCGGTCGAGGCAAGGCCAGCTTCGACGCGGATCGGCTTGCCACTTTGCGCGCACGGCGACCGGAGTTCGTCCTCATCGGCGATTCGATGCTCGGCTGCGCGATCGATCCTGCGACCCTCGAACAGTCGTTAGGCGGCCGAAAGGTTGCGGTCTTATGGCATGGCGGCGCTTCCTCGGCTGCGTGGTACCTTTACCTGAAGAACGTGGTGGCAGCCGCCGGCATTCATCCGCGCCGCGTCTTTATCTGGATTCGCGACGACGTCCTGTCGAAACCTGAGTACCGCACCAGTGGAAAGTATATGCAACAACTGGAGCGCTTGATGGTGGGCGACGAGCCGGTTTTTCGACGGTTAGCCCGCGTGAAGCCGGGACCGCTCGGGTGGCTGGAACATGGGATCGACCGCGTCTTCCCAGGCCAGGACAGTCGTCTTCATTACCAGGAAAAGATCGATAGCCTGGTGCGCAGGCTGGTCGGGCGGCGACGCAAGGTGGCGCAAAAACTGAAATACAAAACCAATGCCGTATTCTCCATCCGCAACACGCGCGGTGATCAACCCATCCTGATGGACGATGAAGGGGAACGACGCGCTTTCGATCCAAGTCCTGAGGCGAGCTTCCTGCCGCACATCGTCGCCCTCGCCCACAAGCGCGGTTTCCAGCTCTGCTTCGTCCGGCCGAAAAAGCGTCCCGGTCCCTATGCTGACTTCGATGACAGCCCGGAGATGAAGACCTATTATGCCTCGTTAGGCGCCTACCTCGCCTCGAACGGGTGTGAACTTGTGGATCTCACCCACGATCCGGCGGTGACGGCGGACATGTTTTCCGACTCGGTGCACATCCGGCCTGCGGCGATGCCAGCGTTCACCCGGCACTTTGCGGAGCAACTCGCAGACAAGTTTCGATGATCTTTCACTCGATCACCTACCTCGCCTTTTTCGCGATCGTCCTGGCGATCTACTGGCAACTCCCGCGCGTGGCGCAGAACGTCTTCATCGTCGGTGCGAGCTACCTCTTTTATGGCTGGGAACATCCCTGGTTCCTGATCCCACTCGCGGCCTCTACGCTGGTTGATTTTAGCTGCGCCCTCGCAATCGAGCGATATCCGGCACGACGGCGACTTTTCCTTGTCACGAGCATCTGCGCGAGCGTCGGGTTGCTGGCCACGTTCAAGTATTACGCATTCGCAGTCGAGAACTTGAACCTCCTTTTCACGGGGGTTGGCTTGTCGCCCTTTCGGGACGCCTTGCACCTGGCGCTGCCGGTTGGCTTATCCTTCTACACCTTTCAATCAATCGGCTACATCGTCGATGTCTATCGCGGTCGGGTGCGCGCTTCGCACGATCTCATCGAATACGCGCTTTATGTTTCCTTTTTTCCGCAGCTCGTGGCCGGTCCAATTGAACGCGCAGGACACATGCTGCCACAGTATCGCTCCCGGCGAACCTTCGACGCAGCGAGCTGGCGAGATGCGCTTGGTCTGATCCTTTGGGGCTTTTTCAAGAAGCTGGTCATCGCGGACCAGGCCGCGCTGGTGGCGAACAAGGTGTTCTCGTTAGCCACCCCCGCGTTCCCGGTCCTCTGGGCCGGCGTCTTCGCTTTTACGATCCAGATCTACGCCGATTTTTCAGGTTATACCGACATCGCCCGCGGCAGTGCCCGCCTTCTCGGAATTGATCTGATGCGGAATTTCCGCAATCCCTACCTGGCCTGCTCGCCGTCCGATTTCTGGAGACGCTGGCACATTTCGTTGTCCACCTGGTTGCGCGATTTTGTTTACATTCCACTGGGAGGGTCTCGCTGCGGTGTAGCTCGCGCCTCGTTCAATCTCCTCGCCACTTTCACCCTCAGTGGCCTTTGGCACGGCGCCTCCTGGAACTACGTTTTGTGGGGAGTGTATTGGGGGCTGCTAATCCTGGCCGAGCGGTTCCTTGTCTCACTCGGCTTGGACCGAGGAGTTCCACTTTCACTGAAGATCGGGTTCACCTTCGTGCTCACCTCCGCTGGCTGGTTGTTGTTCCGGGAGCGGAACCTGGCGCAGCTCGTGCATGAGTTGCGTCAGTCGCCTTTGACCGCCTCCGCGGATGAATGGCAGGTCGGATTTTACCTGGCCGGGCTGTGTCTGTTCTATGCTTTGCCGCTCGTCATCGAAATGATAAGTGGCTCTACGGAGTCGCGGCGCTTACACCGCCTGCAACCACGTCCAGCCGCGCGGTTCGCGATCGACACTGCGCTCGCCAGCTTGCTTTTCGTAGGAATTCTGATCGGTCGAAGTCTGGTCGCAGCAGATTTTATCTACTTTCAGTTCTAACGGCTGGAAATGGGCGGTGAGGGTTTCGAACCCCCGACCCTCTCGGTGTAAACGAGACGCTCTACCACTGAGCTAACCGCCCGTGCTGCCGGCTAGTATACCTCGCGAGGAATCATTGCCAACTCGGCCCTAACGAATCTGCCCGCCATAGCATAGCGAAAGAAACCAAACCATTAGTTGCAGTTATCAGTAGCTCGGTTACTACTGCTCTATGGACTTGTCCCTTAAAACACTAACTGAAGCAGTTTCGATCCGTGAGCAGATTCATGCCCTCGAGCAACGTCTCTCCTCTCTGTTCGGCGCCGGCGAATCAAGAAGCAGTAGCACCGCAGCCAGTACGACCACACGGTCGCGCAAAGGTGGCCGCCGGCCTATGTCGGCCGCGACTCGCGCCAAACTCGCCGCTTCGGCGAAAGCGCGTTGGGCGGAACGGCGCGGTAACACCGCCTCCGGCGGATCGACCACGACTTCGAGCAGCACGAAAAGCTCGAAAGGTTCGTCGAAGCGCAAAAGCGGTTTGACCCCGGAAGGCCGGCGCAAGCTCTCCCAGGCGATGAAAGCTCGCTGGGCGGCGCGTCGCAAAGCCGCCAAGTAAGCAGCGAGCTTAGGCCAGCGTGAAGCTCGGCCCTAACCGTTCACCGTCTTCATCGCAGCCGCAGGATAACGCATTCCTGCGGCTGCGTGCTTTGGGAATAAAGCATCGAGCTGGCTGAGATCAGCGGTCGTTAGGTCGATCGCAAGCGAGCCAGTATTTTCCTCGAGGTATCGCCGTTTCTTTGTTCCTGGTATTGGCACTATGTCATCCCCTTGTTCGAGGACCCAAGCGAGAGCGAGCTGCGCCGCCGTGCATTGCTTTTGTTTCGCGATCTGCTTGATCTGTTCCAAGAGCTTGATGTTGCGATCGAGATTCTCGCCCTGGAACCGCGGTGATTGGCTTCGGTAGTCGTCCTTTTCGAGATCGTCCGCACTCGTAATCTTACCGGTCAAAAATCCGCGACCGAGTGGACTGTAGGGGACAAAGCCGATCCCGAGCTCGCGGCAAGTCGAGAGGTTTTCGTCCTCGGGATCGCGCGTCCAGAGCGAGTATTCCGACTGTAAGGCGGTAATCGGATGGACCGCGTACGCGCGTCGGAGCGTCTCGGAGTTGGCCTCGGAAAGGCCGAGGTATCGTACCTTTCCTTGTCGCACCAGCTCAGCCATCGCGCCGACCGTTTCTTCAATCGGCGTCTCGGGGTCAACGCGATGTTGATAGTAAAGGTCGATCGTCTCGACCCCCAGCCGGCGCAGGCTGTCCTCGCATGCTTGCTGGACATAATCGGCCTTGCCACTGATTCCGCGCCTCTGCGGCTCGGCGGGATCACGGACGATCCCAAACTTTGTCGCGATAACGACGAGATCGCGTTGCCCTGCGAGCGCTTTGCCCACCAACACCTCGTTGGTGTGCGGCCCATACATGTCCGCGGTATCGAAAAAGGTGATGCCTAGGTCGAGCGCGCGCTGAATTGTCGCCAGCGATTCGTCGTCATCGCGGCCGCCATAGAAGTCCGACATGCCCATGCAGCCGAGACCGATCGCAAGAGACGACCGGGCCACCGCGGCCAAGTTGACGCTGTTTCATGTTTGGCCGATCCAGGTTTTCGGGGCGTAATCATCCCACCTCGCGCGGATCGCTCCGTACTCCGCATCGGTTAGCATTCCTTTCCCGAGCATCTCGGCGTTTTCGCTCCACCGCTCGGGCTTGGTAGTCCCGACGATCGCCACGTGCACCCCGGGCACGCTCAACGTGAAACGCAAAGCATGGCTGACCGTCTTCTTCATCTCTGCGCTCTGGAGAAATGGGTAGTTTAACTTCCGAAGTCTTTCCCAGTAGGTATGGGCATAAGAATTCGATGGCTTGTGGCCGGAGACCCATGCCGCGTTCGCGATCGGTCGTTTCGCGATCACACCCAGGCCACGTTCGGACGCGCTCGGGATGGTCAACTCAATCGCCTCTTGATCCGCAACGTTGAGCGACGTTTGAAAGGTATCGAAGGCCCCAGATTCCACCGCAAAGCGGGCGGCGATACTATCCCCGCTATAGCCGACATAACGCGTGTAGCCGCGGTCGCGGGCGGTTTGCAAGGCGGTGATTGCTTCGCCTCTGCGCAGGACGGAGTCCGAGCAACTGTGCAACTGAACAAGATCAAGCCGGTCGGTGCGCAAACGCTTTAAACTGCGTTCGATGCTTTCGAGGATTGATGGCGCGGACCAATCTTCGCTTCCAATCCCGCGCGGGTGCCCGACCTTCGTAAAGAGGTAATACTCCGACCGGCGATGACTCACCGTTTTGCCGATAAGCTCCTCGCTGCTGTCATAGCACTCGGCCGTGTCGATCACGTTGAGGCCGGCATCAAGCGCGCTATTCAGCAGAGTTTCGACGGTTGATTCCGTCGCTCCTTCATAGCCAATTTCCGCGCCGCCGAAACCGAGCACAGACACCTGCATGTCGGTGTTGCCGAGCTGCCGCTTTTCCATGGCGGCAGGATAGGACCGAGTCCGCGCATTGTCATCCGTGCGCCGCCGGATGGAGTCAGAAAAGGAGCTGTGTCATCCCTGTCCCCGATTCGATCCGGCCAATCGGGAATGCTTTCAACTGACGCGTCAGAGCCGGCGCGCCGGACTTATCGACGATAACGGCCATACCGATTCCCATGTTGAACACCTGGAACATTTCTTGGCGCGGAACTTTGCCGCCCTCTCGGAGCAGCTGGAAAATCAGCGGAACTTTCCAGCTTTTCGTGTCGATGACGGCGTCACAGTTTGTCGGCAGAATGCGCGGCAGATTATCGACCAGCCCGCCACCTGTGATGTGGGCCAGACCATGGAGCGAATCAGGAGACAGGCCCGAAAGGACGGGCTGGTAGTTTTTGTGTGTCCGCAGCAATTCCTGACCTAACGAGTGCTTGATCCCAGTGACCCGCGAGGACGGCTTTAAATTCATCTGCTCAAAAAGTATCTTTCGGGCGAGTGAGTACCCATTCGTGTGGAGGCCATTCGAAGCCAATCCGAGGATCACATCGCCGCGTCTGATTCGTCGACCATCGATCATTAGCTTGCGATCGACGACGCCGACGATTGTCCCGGCGAGATCGTATTCGCCGCGCTGATACATCCCCGGCATCTGCGCGGTTTCTCCGCCGAGCAGCGCGCAGCCGGCGGAGCGGCAGCCGCGCGTAAATCCGCGCAGCAACTGATCGAAGACCCGGGGTTCGAGTCGTTCCGCGCCGATGTAATCGAGAAAAAACAAAGGGCGCGCGCCTAAGACAGCGATGTCGTTTACACAGTGGTTCACCAGATCCGCACCGACGGTGTCGTGCTTGTTCATCGCGAACGCGATCTTCAATTTTGTGCCGACGCCGTCGACGCTTGCGACCAGGACCGGTTCGCGCATGCCGGCGAAGTTCGGCGCAAACAGGCCGCCGAAGCCTCCGATTTTTCCGAGAACTTCCGGACCATGCGTCGTCCGGACGCGCGCATGGATGCCGCGTTTCACCATGTTGCCGAGGTCCACGTCGACGCCGGCGCGCGCGTAGGCTTTCTTGTTCTTTGCTGTCGCTTTCACAGAGAACGAAGATTAGCCGCAACGGATGAGCGTGCGTCAATCCGTGAACGCCTCGCGTTCGTCACTTCAGGTCGGCGAACAGCTCCGGATGCGCTTCCTCGGCGGCGAGTGCCTTCGAACGCCCTTCGCGTTTCTCCATGATGAACTTGTCGAGTTCCGGATCGACGGGGAGGG
>JALYZW010000148.1 GCA_030945725.1 Verrucomicrobiota bacterium
CGATTACTCGGAAGTGATCAAAAGCAAACCCGACGACGGACAAGCGCTCGAGCGACGCGGCTTCGCCTATCGCAATTTGAAAAAGTACAACGAAGCGATCGCCGATTTCACAACCATCATCGCAAAAACGCCGAAAGATCCCGAGGCCTATCGGCGCCGCGCCTATGCCTACGCGCTTACGAACCAGAATGAGAAAGCGGCGAACGATTTGAAGACCGTGCTCAAATTGCTTCCAAACGACGCCGACGCGCAAAAGCGTTTGAAATCATTGCCGGCACAAACTCCGGCTTCACCGACCCCGGCAGCACCTGCGAAAACAACGCCCGCTTCGGCGAGACCGCCGGCTCCTGCCGCGAAAGCGACGCCCGCCGCGAGCCCCGCGCCCACTCGTTAGGGCAGTCAGCGCCCACGCCATTCTTTCCTGCCCGTGCATCTAGACCCGGCATTGAATGCTGAGAGCGAGCGCCAGAACGAGGGTGAGGAAGCGAGCGTACATGGAAGCGGGCATTATAACGCGATTCAGACGCGGCTGCGCGTCTGTTCCGCGACGAAGATTCGTTTGAGCAACGTGCGCAGCGCGAAGACACACGCGAACAATCCGATTTGCGACCATGACTTGAGCGACAGCATCTTCAGAAGCGTGCCGCAAACGATAAAGCCGAGCGCGTTGAGCGCGCCTTCGGCCACGAGTGATTGCGCCTGACGCCGGTCGAAGCGCCGTAGGAGCGACCAGAAAGCGGCCGTGCAGTAACCGGCGGTGACGAGTGCCGCGGCGGCTTCGATCAGCACCGCCCACGGGCGCAGGTTCCATAGTTCAGCCAGCAGTTCGAGCACTTTTCGCTTCGGCTTTGTCGATCTCCTGCTGCAGAAAATAATTCAACGCGGTTCGGAGCACGACGATGGCGGCGAGCTGCCCGATCTCATTCCAGGTCGGCGCGATGGCGGTGCGGAGAATGTCCGCTGCGAGTTCGAATTCCAAGGCAAGCGCAAGCCAGCGGCCTAGCCGCAGGCGCACTTGTTCCTTTGCCTCCGGTGGCGCGGATGGCCGGAAGAACAACATCAGGGCGCGCGCCGTCGCCTCGATCGCTGCACCACCGATGATAATCGCAGCGAAGCCTTCGACGCCGCTCGCGAGATAGATGCTGATCGATTTCAGCAACGGCTCGAGCCAGCCTTCGTGGATCGCGATGGTCTGCGCTTCGGCGTTGCCTTCCGCGAAGGCGCTGGTCGGCAGGAGCAGTGCGAGGCCACAGAGTATGACGAGGCCGAAACGGCGTTGCTTGGGAGAGTTCATCAATGGCCGCCTTCGCGTTCGCTCATCGAAACCTGCGCGCGCAGAAGATCGTGCAGCGTGACCATGGCGAGCAACTTCTCTCCCGTCGGTTCGGTCAGCACGACGGTGCCGGTGGTGGATTCAATCAACAGCTTTTGCGTCTCGCGAATCGAATCGCCGGGACGCGCGGCGAGCGCGTGTTGCAATTGCAGCGGCCGCTTTTCCGCGAGCGCTTGTTCGATTTCCTGACGAGCGACGAAGCCTCGCACGCGCTCGTCTCTCACGACCGGAAAGTAACGATACGGATGTTGCTCGATGATCTTCTTCAGCTCGACTTCGCTGACATCGCCGACGACCACCGGCTTGAAATTAGCGATCGCCGAGATTGGAAGATTTTGCCAGGTCCGCAGATCGCGTGGCGGAATCAGGTGCTCGATTTCGTGACCATCCTGCAGCAGCACTTCGTCGTAGAAACTGACCGGATGAAATGCACGCACGATACCCTGGCTAACGAGCCCGGCTAGCATCAACCCGGGCACAACCGCGAACTGGTGCGTCATCTCGAAGATGATGAGAATCGCGGTCACGGGCGCCTGCACAACGGCACCGAGACAGGCGCTCATCGCGCCGATCGCGAGCAGGAGATCGTCGGAGCGGTTAAGCGCGAAGAAGTGCGCCCCAATGCCCGCCACGACCGTTCCGCACATCGCGCCGAAGAAGAGGTTCGGCGAAAAAATTCCGCCGCATCCGCCGAGACCGTAGCCGGCAATGGTCGCAATCAGTTTCGCCACGAGCAGAAGCGCCGCCAGCTTCCAAGCCATTCCGTTAACGAGTGCGTCGGACAGGTCGTCGTAGCCAAGAGCGAAGACGCCAAGTCGTCCGGTCGAAGCAAAAACCGCGATGCCGATGCTCCACGTGATGAGACCGCCCGCGAGCGGATGCAGCCAGCGCGGAATTGTGCGCACCTTCCGCGCTTTCAAGCGCAGAGTGAGGGAGCCACGTTGGAATATGACCCCGACCACGGCTGCAAACGCGGCTGCGATCGGCATGAGCAGATAGCCGCGCCAGGTCGGTTCGTTGATCGCTGGCAGCAGGAACGCCGGCTGCGCGCCGATGCACGCGTGCACGACGAACGCGCCGATGACCGACGCAAGCAGGACCGCGCCTAACGAGCGGCTGTTTAGGTCGCCGATGATTTCCTCGAGCACGAAGGCAACCGAAGCGAGCGGCGCGTTGAAGGCCGCGGCCAATCCCGCCGCCGCGCCCGCCGCACTGGCAGCGCGCCGGTTCTGTTTCGAGACCCCGAGCACGCCCGCGAGACTGGAGGCGAGATTGCTCCCGATCTGCACCGTCGGACCCTCGCGCCCGAGACTTTGTCCGCCGCCGATGCTCAAAATGCCGGCGATGAATTTGATCGCCGCGATGCGGCGCGGCGCGTGTCCAAATTCCTTCCAGAACTGGAGCTTTACCTGCGGGATGCCGCTGCCTGCCGCTTCCGGGCAGAACGAGTTCAACAACCAGCCGAC
>JALYZW010000213.1 GCA_030945725.1 Verrucomicrobiota bacterium
GAAGGGATCAACGGGACGCTCGCAGGCCCGGGGGCGTCGATCGAGAAATACAAGGCGGCCCTGCATTCCGATGCTCGCTTCGCCGATATCGAGTTCAAGCTGAGCGCGGGCGATGGCGGGACTTTTCCAAAGCTGGTCGTGAAAGCGCGGAAGGAAATTGTCACCTTGGATGGCGGCGAGCTGACGCCGGACCGGCATAATCAGCTCAGCCCTGCGGCGTGGAAGGAGATGCTCGAAAACGATCCCGAAGTGGTCCTGCTCGACGTGCGCAACCGTTACGAATCCACGGCGGGCAAGTTTGAAAATGCAGTCACTTGCGAGATCGAACACTTTCGCGAGCTGCCGAATTACGTCGCGCAATTGGAACCGCTGCGCGAAAAGCGCGTGCTGATGTATTGCACGGGCGGGATCCGCTGCGAGAAGGCTTCCGCGCTGTTACGCCAGCGCGGTTTTGCGCAGGTCTATCAACTGCACGGCGGAATCGTGAGCTATCAGGAGCAATTTGGGAACGAGCATTGGTTAGGCGAATGCTTCGTCTTCGATCAACGCATGACCGTCCGGGTTGACGACGGTCTGGTGCAGATCGGTCGCTGCGCGCATACGGGCGAAGCGACGAGCCGGTTTGTGAATTGCCTGCACGATCCGTGTCATCAACTGTTCCTTCTTTCGGAAAAATCCGAGCATGAGAATTGCGATCGACGTCTCTGCCCGGAATGCCTCGCGAGCGGCCTAACGAGTGCAACGGCGGAATACCGCCGCGCCTGAGCGCGAACCATATTCCGTTGACAATCGTGCGACGCTCGACTGCCATCTGCGCTTCATGATCGTTTCGCGGCACGTCGCCCATGTCGGATTTTCGCGCCTGGTCAGGATCGGCGGCATTGCGTTGTTGCTCGCGATCGAATTGCCTGGGCTCGCACAGGCGCAAAACGAAAGCGCACCGCCGGCGGCAGGGCCGGCGAGCCCGGCTGCGGCCGAAAAGTTGAATGTGCTCATCTTCGGTGACTCGCTGGCACTCTGCGGATTCGGCAAGCGTCTGGACGATCGGTTTCGCACTCATCCCGGCGTCGCCTCAACCTTCAGCTACATGACGTGCGGGACGACGCCTCTCAGTTTTTTGAAGGAGAAGCCGTACACGAACGTCAAGACGCGGTGCGGCTTCTGGAGCATCGAATCGGCGCCCGGATCGGGCCAGCCGAAAACGGTCGAGGACATTTACGGGATGGGAAAAGGTGGCGCGCCAAAAGGACACGACGTCCCGAAACTGGAGGACCTCCTGGGGGCGACCAAGCCGAACGTGTTCATCATCCAGAATGAGAATAATCTGTTTGGCCTCTTCGGGGGTCGCAACACCGTCCAGCCATCGCGGGATGGCCCGGCTTTGCGGCGTTACCTCGCGCCTTTTGTGGCGAAGGTTTTAAAAACGCCTTCGCCTTTGAAGCGGTTTTACTGGGTCGGCTCGCCGGTCTCCGGCCGCGTTTCAAAAGAGATTCAGGACTTCGTCTTCGCCCAGATCCAGCAGAGCGTCGGCGCGACCGGAATGGTGATCGATAGCCGAAGTTTGCTCACCTATCCGTACCACCACATGGAGCCGGACAAGGAACACTTCATCGGTCCGGAGATGGATCAATGGGCCGATCGCGTGTTCGAGATTATCGAGCGCGATCTCGCCGCCCATCCCCTCGCCTCGTTGAAACCATTAAACGAATCCGCGCCGACCGCGCTGGTTGACGCGGACAGGAAACCGCCGGAACCGCCGGCCGATCAAACGCTCGTGGTCACTGCAAAGCTGGTCGCGAAGTCACCGCCGATCCCGTTGCAAAACTTGCTCCCATACCAGGAGTCGCTCGCTATGTTCGTCTACGACGTGAAGAAGGCCGCGGGTGGCTCTTACCCGGAGAAGCAGATGCTCATCGCACATCCCGCCTGCATCGCGCTTCGTCCGCAACCGCTGGACAAGTTCAAGGTTGGAAAGACTTACAAGCTGCGGGTGCATCTCCTGCGGAACAGCGTCTGGAATACGGCAAAGTGCAAAGACGACTCCGGTCTGATAAATCTCGAGCCTTACATCCCGATCGAAGATGAACACAGATATCCCGCTACCGCCCGCTAAAGGCGCGGGGTCGCGGCTGGCGCACGCGTTTTTCATCCGCGCGTTCGCCATCCTGTGCATCGTGGGCGTGGTTGCGGCGGTGGTCGCGAAACCGCCGTCGAAAAAGATTGCGACGAAGTTGCGCAAAGCGGAACCGGAAGCGACTCGCGT
The DNA here is from genome assembly GCA_030945725.1 of Verrucomicrobiota bacterium. Classification (GTDB taxonomy): domain Bacteria; phylum Verrucomicrobiota; class Verrucomicrobiia; order Chthoniobacterales; family UBA10450; genus JALYZW01. The sequence goes on from JALYZW010000213.1 coordinate 2,264, forward strand.
GCTCGTGATCGGCGACTCGCTTTCGGTGGCGAATTTCGGCGAGATCCTGCGCGATTATCTCGTCTCGCGCTTTGGGGAAAAGAACGTCGCGCTCTACGCCTCGTGTGGCTCGTCGCCGGAAAGTTGGCTGCGCAGCGAGCCGGATTTCGTCACGCGCTGCGGCTATCGCGAACACACTCCGCGCAAAGTTTCCTACATCGATTTTCATGATGGGCGGCCACCGGCGCACGTTCGGACGCCGAAGGTGGAAGACTTACTGGCCACGGAACGGCCGACGATCGTGCTCGTGCAGCTCGGCACTAACTGGATGGATGGGCTGACAGCGGCGCCATCGGTGAAGGAGCCGCTCTATCGCGATTATGCCCATCGTTTCGTCGCCGCGATCCGCCGATCTCCGAGCGTCGAGCGTGTGGTTTGGATTACGCCGCCCGACTCATCGCATTTTCCGAAGCGCGTCCAACGGACGGTCGAAAGCATCATCAAAGATGTGGTCCCGCGGCGCGCCGACCTCGTGATTTCGAGCGCGCTCACGCACTACACGCCGGGCAAATCAGGCGGCGATGGCGTTCATTATAACAAGGAAGCGTCAGCGGAGTGGGCGCGAAACGTCTCGCTCGAATTGAGCTCGAAGTTGCCGTGAGAGCACGCAATCATTGTCACGCGCTGCCGATTTTGGACTGACGACCTCTGCGGTCTCACGGCACGATTTCGCCCCACGAGGGCTCTTCGAGTTGCACTGCGGGATCGTCGATTTCGCTTCGGTTGAACTTCTCGAGTTCGGCGGAAACATCGCTCCAGGCCTGAAGCCGAAGTGTGACCCGGTCGCCGGGTTGGAGGCGCGCGGCGGGAGTCCAAACATTGTCCCGCATACTCCACGAATAGACGAGCGCCTCCGCGCTGCCTGCTTTGATCCCGGGGACTCCGGCGAGGTCGACCAAATGCAATGATAGGATGTGATCCTGATACGGCACGCTCTCGGGCCGCGGCACCGGCGAGACCGATTCCACCGTTCCGCTGACCACGATCACTTCTCGTGCTTTCGGCGCGAAAAACTGGGCGACCGCAGGTGGATTCAGTTTCAACGGGAGCACTTTCCAGTCACCGAAGGCCAACTCGCGTGCCGCGAATTCCCAGACCACGTAACGTTTTCCCGCGAGCCGATCACGGCCGCGCGCGAGTTCGCGCTGCAGCATCTCGCGCGTGGCGAAGGCGCCGTCGCTGTTGCGCACCAGGCAATCGAGCGGTCGTCCGCCGAGCGCGCGACTGAGATGCTCCGCGAACCCGGCGGACTCACCCCAGCCGAGTGCGCCGAGGGAGTAGATGTTCGTGAAACTGTCGCCGAGGAGCAGGATGTCGCTCTCCTTCCTAGCGCGCCAGGACATGCCGCCGCCTGAAGCGACTTCGTGAATGGTCACGGTTTCAGGGCGAAAGATCGCGTGATTTTTCGGAAGCTTCAGCATCGCCGCGATATCGCCGAGCGTGTTGATCTGCCGTGATCGCGTCTCGCCTTGTTCGCCCGTCGCGAGCGGGCTGATCAGTTGCGCGAGGCGATCGGCGACCAGCTCCATCGCTTCCGGTCGCCAGTGCGAATCGGTTGCGAGATATTGGTGCGCGCCGCCGGACGCTTTCTTCCGCTCGGCTAACAATGGCGCGGGATCGAACACCTTTACGCCGGCGCTTTCGAGCCGCGACTTCCATTCTGCGAATGAGCTATTCTGCGCGATCGAACTGGGCGCATCGCGCGATAACATTTCACCCTCGATCGTCAGCTTCGAAGGCGCAGGGACGATGATCAGTTCGATGCCGCGGGCGCCGAGCTGCTCGCGGAAATCGAGAATAGCTGGGATCGAATCTGCGTGTCGGCCGCTGCGCGCAAGATGCCGGATCCGCTCGGAGTCGAGGAATGGCGCGCCCGTCACGTACTCGACGTCGGGCCGATAGAATAACCATCCGTCGCGGCCGATATAAACCTGCTCGTTCCCTACGCCGAGAACTCCGGTTAGCACCGATTGAACCCGCGGAAGGAGCCAATTTGAAACGACCGATTCGCGTTCGATGGCTTTCTCCGCGGCTTTGATTTTCGCGGCCGGCGGAAGGACGCGGCTTCGCGTCGGCAAGAGATTTGCGAGTTCCGCCGCGACACCTCGATGCGCCCCACCATCGCGGGCGAGATCGTGCAGGAACTGGATCGTCGGGACGAGCGCCAGCGTGACCAGAAACATCGCGATCAAAAACCATCGCGAGCCGCGGGAGAACCTCGTGCGCGTGAGCGCGAGCTCCGCCTCCTCTTCGCGCGAAAGCCGGCGGTGTGTTTCCGGCGTCGGTTCGTGATAGCTCGGCAGCGAATGCGTCGGCGTGCGCGGCTCATCTTGGCCGACGCGCGGCTCGCGGGATCGGGCGGGCGTCGTCATTAGAAGATGAAATAGATGAACGGATTGTATTCCTGCGTCGCCATCGTCACGAGGGCGAGCCAGCCGAGCGCGCAGCAAACCGTCGCTTTCGGCCACGTGATCCGCTGCGTCCAATCCCACGTTTGCCGCCCAGCCCAGACCACAACCGCGGCGACCGCGATGGACAGCACGTAATACGGCTTATAAATCAGGCCGCCGAGCAATCCGGATCCCCCTTCGCCCAGGCCGAACATGCAGCGCAGGTAATGCAGAGCGCGCTGCAAATCCGCGGCGCGAAAGAAAACCCACGCGATCAGGACGATGATGAAAGTGAAGCCAATCCGGAGGAGTTTCGGGAGGTTGTGGTAAAAACTTTCGCGCGCTTGCGTGCGCTCGAAGGCCAGCATGCCGCCGTGCATCCCGCCCCAGATCACGAAATTCCACGACGCGCCGTGCCAGAGGCCACCGAGCAGCATGGTCACGATCAGGTTGGCGTAGGTGCGCGCTTCGCCGCGCCGGTTCCCACCAAGCGGGATGTAGAGATATTCGCGGAGCCAGGTCGAGAGCGAGATGTGCCAGCGACGCCAGAAGTCAGTGATCGATTCCGCGCGATACGGCGAATCGAAATTCTTCGCGAAGATGAAACCAAACATCAGCCCAAGGCCGATCGCCATGTCCGAGTAGCCGCTGAAATCGAAGTAGATCTGGAACGCATAAGAGACCGCGCCGAACCAGGCGTCGAGCGTGCCGGTCGACGCCGCGTCGAAGGTGATGTCGGCGACTTTGCCGCAGGGGTTGGCGAGCAGGATTTTTTTCGCGAGCCCGAGCATGAAGAATGCAACTCCGCGCGCAAATTTGTCGCTCGTCAGCGTGCGATTTTTCATCTGCTCGGCGAGGAAGGAGAACTTAAGGATTGGCCCGGCGACGAGATGCGCCGGCATCGAAACAAAGCAGGAGAAATCGATGAAATTGGCCATGGCCGCTGCCTCACCGCGATACACGTCGATCGTGTAACTCAGCGCCTGAAAGGTGTAGAAACTGATCCCGAGTGGCAGGACGACGCGGAAGAACGTCTCCCACTGGGCATGCTCGAGACCGAAAGTGCGGACGACCGTGTTGTAACTCTCGAGCCCGAAGTTGAAGTATTTGAAAAAGGCGAGAACGAGCAGGTTCGCGCAGATCGAAAGAGTGATCGCGCTGCGCCGCGTCCTGGTGCGGACGGCGCGGTGAGGCACGAGGCGCACGGGCTGATTCCAGAACTCCCAGATTCGCCAACTGTCGTGCGCGATGACGAGGCTCACGAGCCAATCGAACGACGTGGTCGCGAACATAAGAAGCATGAACCGCGGCTCGGCCCAGCCGTAGAAAACGTAGCCGGCCAGGATCAGCCAAAGATTTCGCCAGCGTTGCCGGGTGCGCCACAGCG
>JALYZW010000214.1 GCA_030945725.1 Verrucomicrobiota bacterium
CATTAAGCGCACCCTCGAAATTGGCAACATCAAATTCCGTCACCAAGAGCGCGTCCCGGTACACGTAGTTCGACTTCAACGCCTCGAGCGCCTGTTGCACGTCGGCGCCGCTCATCGCGTCGATCAGCGCGCGCGTGGTGGGCGGCGCGGACGGCCTCGGTTTTGGCGACGTCGGGGTGGCGGAAGCCGTTGCCGATTTAGTTGGGGAACTGGAGGACGCGGGAGTTGGCGATTGCCCGATGCTCGAGGCCGCGCCGACGAGCAATAAGACTGCGAAGACAGAAAGCGGCGCGAGGCGAATCATTGGGTCGGCGTCGACCTTAGCCGCAACTCACGGCAGAGCAATATCGCGCCGGAATTGGCACCCTTCGAACTCGATCTGCGAGACGGCTGCGTACGCCTGCTCCCGCGCTTCCGCGACGGTCGCGCCGAGTGCGGTGACCGCGACGACGCGCCCGCCCGCGGTCACGACGTCGTCGCCATCTCGCCGCGTGCCGGCGTGAAAAATGTGCACATCCTTCAGCGCCGCGGCCGATCGCAGGCCAGAGATTTTTCGGCCGGTTTGATACTTCTCCGGATAACCTTGCGACGCGAGGACGACGGTGACCGCCGTGCGCGAATCCCACTCGATTTTCACGTTGCTCAAGTTTCCCTCGATGGTTGCATCGAGCAGTTCAACGAGGTCCGATTTTAAGCGCGGCAAAATCACCTGCGTCTCCGGGTCGCCGAAACGGCAGTTGAACTCAAGCACTTGCGCGCCGTCATCAGTCAGCATCAAGCCGGGAAACAACAAACCACGAAATGCGATGCCACGTGCGTGCAACTCACTGAGCAACGGATCCAACACTCGGCCCTCGAAGTCTGTCTGCTTTTCGGCCGTCCAATCTTCCGCCGGACTGACCGCGCCCATCCCGCCCGTATTCGGGCCTGCATCCCCATCGAAAGCACGCTTGTGGTCGCGCGCACTCGCGAGCATTCGGTAGGACGAGCCGCTGATGAGCGCGTGCAGGGAACATTCTCGCCCGCGCAAGAATTCCTCGATCACGATGCGGCGGCCGGCTTCGCGGAACCGGCCGTGCGTCATCATCTCGTCGATCGCTTCGGCGGCTTGGTCGAAGGTCTGCGCGATGATCACACCTTTGCCAAGCGCGAGCCCGTCCGCCTTGATTACGACCGGGAAGGTCGCGCGTTCGCAAAATTTTCGCGCCGCGCCTGCGTCGACGAATGTGCCGGCGGCCGCAGTCGGAATCCCGCGGTGGCGCATCAGCTCTTTTGCGAAAATCTTGGATGATTCCAGGCGCGCGGCCGATTTTGTTGGCCCGAATACGCGCAGTCCTTCGCTCTCGAACAAATCTGCGATACCCGCCGCGAGCGCGTCGTCCGGACCGACGACCGTTAACTCAATCTCGTTCTGTTTCGCGAAGGCCAATAGCGCGGACAAATCTGTCGCCGCGATCGAAACATTTTCGCCGACCGACTCCGTTCCTGCATTCCCCGGAGCGCAGAACACGCGTTCGACGACGGAAGACTGCGCGAGCTTCCAGGCGAGCGCATGTTCGCGGCCACCGCCGCCGACGACCAGGACCTTCACGGTGAGCGGTGCGACATCCGCCCGCAAAATTGCGCGCGCGCGCCGCGATGGCAAGGAGCTTGCGCGCAGGCGCGACCGCGAGCTTTGTATGCACTACCTCGATGGGCCGCATCTTTCTCCTCTCGCCAGCCTACGCGGGCGGTCGGCGCGCGCGGATGATCATGAACGAGAAGGCGCAATTCGACCTCGCGCGCAGGCTGCGCAGTGACGACCGGCCGACTCTCGGTGAAGTTTTCACCTTCCTCAGTGGCCTCTATTTTCGCGGTAAATTAGCCTACGCAAAAGCCTTTACGCAGCCGTCGCCGAAATCGTCCGGCGTCCTTGTCATCACTCCGACCCGCGGTCTTGTTCCCGCCGAAACGGCGATTGGCGTGGATGACCTGCGCGATTTCGCCGCCGTCGACATCGACGCGGACGACCCCCGCTATCGAAAGCCACTCGAGCGCGACGTGAAGAAGCTAGCGCGCGCCTTGCCGAAGGAAGCGCAGGTTGTGCTTCTCGGCAGTGTCGCGACCGGCAAATACGTCGACGTTCTGCTCGCCAATCTTGGGACGCGGCTCGTCTTTCCATCGGATTTTGTCGGGCGCGGTGACATGAGCCGCGGAGGCCTGTTGCTGCGCTCCGCGGTTGATCGAATCGAACTCCCTTATACGCCGGTGGCGGGCGCGATTCGCAAAGGGAAACGACCGCCGAAGCTCGAGCCGCGAAGATATACGAAGTGAGCACTCTGCAATTGAAACCGCCGCTTCCGCCCATGGAGGCAAAATCGGTCGATGAAATCCCGGTTGGCGACGAATGGCAATACGAGCCGAAGTGGGACGGCTTTCGCTGCATCGCCTTCCGCGACGGCGACGACGTTTTTCTGCAATCGAAAGCGGGCCAGCCCCTCGCCCGTTATTTCCCGGATGTCGTCGCGAAGCTGCTCGAACTAAAAGCGACGCGCTTCGTCATCGACGGCGAAATCGTCATCCCAATCGGCGGCGCGTTCTCCTTCGATGAACTGCAATTGCGATTACATCCGGCGGCCAGCCGCGTCCAAAAACTCGCGGCCGCGCATCCCGCAATGTTTATCGTCTTCGATCTCCTCGCGGATCAGAGTGGCCGTTCGTTTGTGACATCGCCACTTCAGGAGCGACGCGTCGCGCTCGAACGGTTTGCCGATGAAAATTTGAGCGCGAAAGGTCCGGTTCGCCTTTCGCCCGCGACGACCAAACTCGCGCTCGCGAAAAAGTGGTTCGATAAGGTGGGCGGAAACCTTGATGGCGTCATCGCGAAGCAGTTGAACGTGCCCTACGCCTCCGGGGAACGCACGGCGATGATGAAGGTGAAGCAGATTCGCACGGCCGATTGTGTGATCGGCGGATTCCGGTACGCGACCGGCGCGCGCGTGCTCGGATCTCTGCTGCTCGGGCTCTACGATGACGCGGGACTCTTGAACCACGTGGGCTTCACCTCGGCTTTCAAAACCACGGAGCGCCCGGCACTGACCGCGAAATTTGAAGCGCTGAAAAAAGCGCCGGGTTTTACGGGAGACGCACCGGGCGGGCCGAGCCGTTGGAGCACGGAGAGGAGTGCTGA
>JALYZW010000241.1 GCA_030945725.1 Verrucomicrobiota bacterium
GGCATCGAGCGTCGGAGCGCCGGCGCCTTTGATGTCGTTCAAGCTCAGCTCGGCGATGAGGGTGAGATCGAATCCGATCTCTTCGCTGCGCTGAGCCACGCGACGCGAGTAATCCCAGCTCGCTTCCATTTTTTCGTCGTCCACATTCCGCAGCCAACCGCCGAAGACTGGCAGCCAATATCCGTATCGCATTTAAGATTTACCTTTCTTGCTGGAGATAATCGACGAGTCGCGAGTGCGGGTCGAACCCGAGGATTCGCGGCGCATCAGCGACGAAATTTGAAAGCGCATTGATGTCGTAAAACAGAAGGCGCCCGTCGCGCTCGTCGATGATGTACTCGACTCCACCAACGTCGATGCCCGCGGCCGCGACGATGCGCTCGACGGTGCTGATCACATCCGGCGGGGGCTGATACGGCTCGATCTTTAATCCAGCCTTCGGTCCGTCCGCGAGACACATCGCACCTTCCGAGGCATTGCTTTCGACCTGGCAAATCTCGGCTGGGCAGAGATTGAAATTTTCTCCCGTCGTAAAGACTTTCATCGCGTAGAGAAACTTTCCGCCGAGCGTCTCCACACGATGAATATGGCCGCCGCGCGCTGGGATGAACTCCTGCATGAGCGCGGTGTGATCGATCCCGAGGTCGACCAGATTGCTGGCGAGCGCTTGCTCGAGGTCCGCCGCCGAGTTCAGGCGAACGATGCCAGCACCGCGTCCACCGATGTTCGGCTTCAAGATAAGCGGAAAGCCAAGCTCCGCCGCGGCCGCACTGATTTGCTCGACGTGATTGATGACGCGCGAGCGCGGAAACGCAATGCCTAACGAGTGCAGTAGCGAGAGCTGCGCTGCCTTCGACATTTCGAAGGAGAAAGCTCGCGCGCCGTTGACCACGCGAACGCCTGCGCGCTCGAGGTGCGTCAGGTAATCGCGCGTGAAAAACATCGCGTTTCCATGGCCGCGGAGGTAGGCCGACGCGCTCATACGATTGAAGAAGAGGCCGTAACGGTTCTCATCCTTTGCCGCGACATCATAGGAGTAGCGGCTCGCATCGAGCTTCACGTAGTTCATGCCGCGGCGGTCCATCTCCGCGAAGAGCGGCCGGAACCAATCCGGGTGCTCGTAGTAGATCGTAATCATAGAGTGGGCGCGGCGGTATTATACCACCGTTCCAAGGCGCTCAATGCGCCGTGCCCCACGTCTTCTGCAGGTAACCGTTTCGGCCCGAGCCGAAGCGATACATCCCGTAAGCAGCCGGGTTCTTGATGTAGTACTTCTGGTGATACTCTTCCGCCGGCCAGAATTTACCGACGGGCAAAATCACTGTCGCGATCGGCTTGTTGAACTTGCCCGATTGCGCGAGCTGCTCCTTCGACTTCTCGGCAGCAATCCGCTGCGCCTCGCTCGTGTAAAAAATCGCGGTCGTGTATTGATCGCCGATGTCGTGAAACTGCCCATCCGTTTGAATAGGCGCGATGTTGTGCCAGAAAATTTCGAGCACTTTTTCGTAAGAGATCTTCGTCGGATCAAACGTCACTTCGATCGATTCGCGATGACTCGTCTCGCCGGATGACACTTGCTTGTAGGTTGGGTTTTCTTCTCGTCCTCCCGCATAGCCCACCAGCGTGCTGACGACACCGGGGGCACGATCAAATGGCGGTTGCATGCACCAGAAGCAGCCACCCGCGAAGACTGCTTTTTCCAACGTTGGAGCGGCAACTTCTAGTCCACTCGCGCGCTGTGCCGGGAACGAGAGAGTGGCTGCGAGGCTACAGAACAGAAGCAGTCGTTTCATCGTCAGTAAGGGCCGAAACTCGCGCTTTTATTCCTTATCGCCTGCATTAGCGCGGCGCAGCGCAAAGTTGGCCGCGCGGATTGCAAAGTTGCGAGGGTCTGGAATCAATCACACGCACCATTTACGTGCACCAAGCCTTTCATGTCTTCACGGAAACTCAATCGGCCCGCTTTTATCCTCGGCCTCGCGCTCTTGTTTCTCTTGCCCGCGAGCGCCTTCGCAGAAGGTGCGTCCGATCGAGGTGGCGGCAGACATCCTTCGGACAGCGATTGCGCCGACGTGGAACGAGATCGGGCAGCTTGCGGCCATTGTCGTTCTGCGAACAGCGCTCGATTATTTTCTGCCGCAGGAGATGGACAAGGCCGCGGCGAAAAAGGCACTCAGTGCGGGGTGAACTGGCCGGTGTGCGCACGTGGGCGGCGGTGATCGAAACCGTCGCCGGCCTGGTCATCGCAGGTTACTGCACGGCCGCTTGTTCGACACTCCTTCGGCGCCTAGATCGGCGAAAGGCACAGTCACTTGTCGCCGGAGGCGCGTTGACGGGACTGAGCTTCATCGTTTGCGCGACGCTTCTGAAAGCATTGCTCATCACGTCATGGCAGCAGATCGGCATCTTCGCGTGCGTCTTCGCTCTACGCACCGCGCTCAAGCGAATATTTTCGGCCGAAGAGGGCGGCAATTCACGAGGCGATCTTGCGCGAAATCGGTGAGGACACCGTATCACTCGCCAGCTTCCAGCTCCGCTAATCTTTCGACTTTGCGTAGAGGCGGTTCAGAAAATCAGAGCCGGCGGTAATGGCGAAGATTCCGCCGATTACGCGCGTGGCACGCGGCGCGCGCGCCGACGCGAAAACCATCGCGGACGCGATCCATGGCGCGATGCAATACGGGCACGTGATGAGATCGCCGACTGCTTCCTGCAGACCTTCCCCGCGCGCTTCTTCCTCGACTTCCCCCGCCCCGGCTGACTTCTTGAACTTAACAAACGGCGCACGAAACGGACTCGTCACCAGATCCTTCGTCGCGATGCGACTGAGCTTGTGCGTCGCAATACCGAAGAGCAGGAGATCGCTCCAGCTCAGCTTGGGGAGTTCGCCATCGCTTTCTTCTGTGGTAGCGCACGCGCCGACTAATCCGACGGTGAAAACTGCAACCAGCGCTGCATACCCGCCGAGCGGCCGCGGGGTTTTCGAGTAGCCGGCAAACAAACCCGCCGCTTCACGTTTTAACTTTGCTGGCGCCGTTTTCCGACGCGCGGCTTCATCAACTTTGTCCATGCCTTCGTCCCGGCTCACGACGTTCCCAGGAACTTCTCCGCCGCAGCGCGATCTCCTTTGACCGCGAGGAGGTAAGCCTGTCCATCTTCTGTCCAAGTCGCCGTCATCCAGCCATTCTCTTCTGCGAAGACTGGATCCGATGCACGTCCGCCGGTCCGAACCGTCTTTGGATCTGTCACGAAGAGGTGCGCTAATTTATCGCCGCCTATCTTGAAACAGACTAACGACACATCGTGCTCGCGGAAGCGTAGGACGCGGCATCCAACCGGATCGTAATTCTGCAGTTTTTTCGGCACTGTAAATTGGGCGGGCGCTTTGGCCTTCGCGAGAAACTTTTTCAGGCGTCCCATATCAGACGATTCCAATTCCAATGACGGCGCTACTTTGACGAAACTCACCATCTCGCCGCGGTAATCGGCCATGGAAGCTGCCGGCTGGAAGGGCCCGCGCCACGAGCTAAAAAGCGCTGCGAGCGCCACAATCGAAGCAGCCGCGAGAAGGAGACCGCGGCTCCAGCCCCGACGCACAATCTGCGGGCGAGCTTCCACTGCCGGCGTGACGCGCGCCTTCACGCCAGCGGGCACGCGCGTGGTCGCCAGCTTCGCGGCAATGATGCGATCCAGCTCTTGTTCCTCGCTCCACCATCGCGACAGTTCCGGATCGGCTTCGACTTTGCGGAACGCTTCCTGCAGACGCGCGTCATCGAGCGCCGGCTCGTCTGCGCGATACGTGCTCAAGACGGAACGAGCTTTCCTGTTATCCATGGGATTGCTCTCCTTCCATCTGCACGATCTTCCGGCGATCGGCCGCAGCCACGTCGCTTAGCTGTTTCCGTAGTTCCGCTTTTCCGCGCGAGATACGCGACATGACGGTGCCCATGGGAATGCCGAGGATCTCCGCGATCTCGCGATACGAATGTTGCTGCATGTAAAACAATGTGACCGGCGAACGGTAGCGATCGTCCAGCGCATGCAATGCCTTCTGCACAATGGCCGCATCGAGAGCGTCGATCACTGAGGGCGCGAGGTGCATTGGCTCGACGAAATCGGCCTCCTTCTCCGTCTCGACAAAACGGTCGGCGTGCCGCTTCTTCGCGAGGAAGTCACGGTAAAGCGTCGTGAAAAGCCACGTCTTCACTTTTGACGTGTCTCTCAATTGATGACCCTTCGTGGCCCAGGCGTAGAACGTCTGCTGAACGAGATCTCCGGCGTCCGGCTCGTTCCGGCTGAGCGAGAGCCCAAAGCGATAAAGCGGCGCATAATACGTCTCCACCAACTGCTCGGGATCGATCTCCGCCACGCGGCCATAACTACGGATGCTCACGCGTGGAAGCCAGCGAAATAGCTGGCGCGAGGCGAGCAAGCACCAAGCGACCATGAGAGCTTGGCTCGCTTGCTCTTATTCCATTCAGTTGAAATTTCCGATGCTTGGGCCGCTCCTACTGGCATGAAACCGCACGCCTCCTTCGCCCTCGTCGCATCCGCTGTCGCATTGTGCGGCGTCGTGACTGCCTCCGCTCTGGAACTTGAAAGTAAGGCGACGAAGACGCACCTGCTTGAGCTCTTCACCTCAGAGGGTTGCAGTAGTTGTCCGCCCGCGGAGGCGTGGCTGAGCAAGTTGAAAGACGAGCCTCATCTTTGGCACGATTTTGTGCCGCTCGCGTTCCATGTCGATTACTGGGACCGGCTCGGCTGGCAGGATCCGTTCGCCTCGAAGGCCTGGACGGCGCGGCAATATGAATACTCCGCGCGCTGGAAGAGCAGCAGCGTTTACACTCCAGGATTCGTTCTCGATGGGCGCGAGTGGCGGAACAGCGGTGTTCCTTCTGCGGCCTCGGAGTCACCGGGCGAACTCAAGCTTTCCCTAACAAACGGCGATTCCGTAAGCGCGGAGTTCAAGCCAACAATCGGGTCCGACAAGCCGCTCGATTTGCACGTGGCGCGACTCGGGTTCGGGCTCAACATCAACGTCAAAGCGGGCGAGAACGCCGGCCGCAAACTGCTGCACGACTTCGTGGTTCTCTCGCTCGAGACGACAAAGATGAACGGCGGCAAAGCAGATTTGCGCGTGCCTGTCGCCACGAAAGAAGACGCCACCGCGCGCAGTGCAATCGTTGCATGGGTGACCGAGCCAGGCGGGATTGAGGCGATCCAGGCAGTCGGCGGCTGGGTCCGATGACGCCGATTAGGGATTATGCGCTGATCGGCAATTGCGAGACGGCCGCGCTGATCAACCCAAGCGGCGGGATCGACTGGCTCTGTCTGCCGGCGTTCGACGCTGCGCCTGTTTTTAACCGCCTGCTCGATGACCAGAAAGGCGGCGACTTCACGCTTCATCCAGTTAGAGAATTCGACGTCACGCGACGATACCTGAACCACAGCGCAATTTTTGAGACGCGGTTCTCCACCAAAACCGGAGTCGTTAGGCTGACGGATTTCTTCGTCATCGCACGCAAGAAGAGCGCCCGCTTCTACGACTTCACCTCGCTTCATCCGACGTCGAAATTAGTGCGGCTGATCGAGTGGGAATCTGGCGGACCGGTCACGATCGAGATGCGCGTGCGCGCGCGCCCCGACTACGCGCGGAAGCCGGCTCATTGGAAGCAGCAGAGCGCAACGGCGTTCGCGCTCGATGAAGGGACGCTTTTCACAAACGCGCCGATGACAGAGACCAGCGGAGATCTCCTCGCGAGTTTCACCGTCGAGCGCGACCGGCCTTTTTACGCGGTCCTCGATTATTCGGACGAGCGCGCGTCACCGGACATCGAGCAAATCCGGCGCTGGCAGCAGATCACCGCTGCGTTCTGGCGCGAATGGAACCTGTTCAATTACTACCGCGGCCCGCATCAGGAGATGGTGCGCCGCAGCGCGGTGACCTTGAAGTTGCTCACCTACGCCGCGACCGGCGGGTTTGTGGCGGCGCCGACGACTTCACTGCCCGAGCAGCTCGGCGGCGACGCGAACTGGGATTATCGCTTCACCTGGCTGAGGGACACAGCGCTGTTTATTCAGACACTTTTCGGGCTCGGGTATTCCGGTGAAGCGAGAGCGTTCCTCGATTTCGCGACCAAACAATGGACCGAGGACTGCGGGAAGAGCCCCAAGAACAAAGACGCGCCGACAATTGCGGTCATGTATCCGGTTTGCGATGCGCCGATTCCGCCGGAGGCAACGCTCGATCATCTCGAAGGCTACGGCGGATCAAAGCCAGTCCGAAAGGGCAACGCCGCCGAGGACCAATTCCAGCTCGATAACTACGGACATCTTTTGCAGTCGCTCTTCTTCTTCCGCCACACCGGCGGCAAGATCGACGCCGCAAAACGCAAGATGCTCACCCGCCTCACCGATGAAGCCGTGCGCCACTGGCGCGAGGCAGACAACGGGATCTGGGAGGTGCGCGAAACGTCGCAATACACCCACGGCAAAATCATGTGCTCGGTTGCGCTGGAACGCGCCCGCGTTCTTCTCGGCGATAAAGACGGCAGGCTCGGAAAGGTGTGCGCGGAGATTCGCCGGGAGGTGCTCGAGCGCGGACTCATAGAACGGGATGGGCGAAAAGAACTCTCGGCGAAACTGGATGAGACTTCGTTCGATGCCTCTACGCTTCTCGCCTTCACCACTGGCTTTCTCGATCAACATGTCGCCACGCTTACGCGCCATGGCTTAGAACAGAAGCTCGCGCGCGGTCCGCTGCTTTACCGCATCGAGGAGAAGGTTGGTGAGGAAGGCGCGTTCGTGATTTGCAGCTTCTGGTGGATCAATCACCTCATCCGGGAAGGTCAGCTCGCGCGCGCGGAAGAACTGCTCGATGGAATGATCGACCTTGCCAGTCCTCTCGGTCTCTACTCGGAGGAGATCGATCCTGCGACAGGCGAATTTCTCGGGAATTTCCCGCAAGCGTTCTCGCACCTTGGATTAATCCAGAGCGTGCTGAACCTGCAAGGCGCGAAGAAGAAGCGGGGCTTCCACGCGCTGCCGGATCACGAGAAATTCCAGCGCAGCGTCGGTTCCACGATCGGCTGGAAAGGCGTGATCGCCGGATTTTTTCGTGTCCCAAAGACAAGCCTCCTCTTTTTCTCCAACGCGTCCAAGTGGCGATAGGAAGGGCGGTATGATACCGGCATGCTCCAGACCCTGAAACGCCATTGGCCGGAATACATCTTCGAGGCGGTCGGCCTGGCGCTCTGCATGATCTTCGCCGGCGGCCTAACGACACTGCTCGAGCATCCGGAATCGCCCGTGCATCAGGCCTTGCCGAGCAAGATGCTGAGGCATGTGCTGCTCGGGCTAGTCATGGGCACTTACATCGCGCTGCTCATTTATTCGCCGTGGGGCCGGCGCACGGGCGCGCATATCAATCCGACGGTCACGATCGCGTTCTGGCGCATGGGGAAGATCGGGAAGGCCGACGCGATCTTTACATCCTCGCGCAGTTTGTCGGCGCGCTCATCACCGCGCGGTTGTTGCTCTGGGCGATCGGTGGCGCGTTCGCTCATCCAGATGTGAAAGCCGGCGCGACCGTGCCGGGACCCGCGGGGGTGCTGGGTGCGTTCGCGGCGGAGTTTGTGATCTCGTTCGTGCTGCTGTTCGCGATTTTGGTGGCGATCAATTCCACGCGCTTGAAGAAGCTCGATGGACTTTTCGGTGGGATTTTGATCGCGCTTTATCTGGCGATCGAAACGCCGCTCTCGGGTATGAGTTTAAACCCGGCGCGCACTTTCGGTTCGGCCATGACCGCGCAGAAGTTCGACGGGCTCTGGGTTATTTCGTCGCGCCGACGCTGGCGATGTGGCTCGCGGTGGAGCTTTATAAGCGCTTCCCAATTTTCCGCGACATGGATGCGCCCGGGGTGCCAACGGAGAAGTTGTAGCTGGGCTACAACGAGCGGAATGACCAGCGTCGCGCACGCTCTTCCCTTAGCCATATGCCTAAACCCACAAAAGAAAAGCGCCCGAAAGCCAGCGAGATCAAAGCGCAAAAGCTGCCCTACCCGGCGCGGCAATCCGACATGAAGAAGCAGCCGGAAGCGATCTTTCGAATTACAAACCGGCGGGCAAGTTGAAGGGCAAGGTTGCCATCATCACCGGTGCGGATTCCGGCATCGGCCGCGCGGTGGCGATTGCGTTCGCTACGGAAGGCGCCGCGATCGCGATCACCTACAACAAGAACGACGGCGACGCGAAGACCATGCGGAAGATGGTGGAAGATAAGGGCGGCAAGTGTCTCGTGCTCCGCAGCGATGTGCGGGACTCGAAAGCCTGTCAGGCCACGGTAAAGCGCACCGTGAAGGAATTCGGCAGGCTGAATATCCTGGTCAACAACGCGCACTACCAGATGACGCAGGAGAAGATCGAGGATCTCACCGAAGCGCAGTTTCGGCTCACGTTTGAGACCAACATCTTCGGCTACTTCTTCATGGTGAAAGCGGCGCTCCCCTAGCTCCGCAAGGGCGACGCGATCGTGAATACCGGCAGCATTGTGGGCATCACCGGTAACAAGATGTTGCTCGATTACACCGCGACGAAGGGGGCAATCCACGCCTTCACCAAGTCCCTCGCGCTGCACCCCGCGACCGCAGCCGGATGATTTCCGGTTGGGGACAGACTTTGGCGTGGGTTGCAACTGGCCGCTGTCTTACTGGCAACTCGAGGCGTACTACGACGAGCTGGAAACATACCTCGGTGTCTCCGGTCCATCGCCGTATCCCTGGGGTCCGCCGCGGGAGACGTCATATCCGTTCGCGCCGCTGCCGCTGCACGGCCCAGCGCAGTTGATGCAGCGCGCCTGCGCGAAACTCGGCATTCGCACTTCACCCGCGCTAGATGCCGCGCTCTCCGCGCCCTACTTTCAAGAAGGTCACGGCTAGCGCCCGGCTTGCACGAACCGCGGTTTTTGTCAGGCCGATTGCAGCACCGGCGCGAAGGCGAGCATGGACGTGACCTTCATTCCGCTCGCGTTGAGCAAAGGCGCGGAATTGCGCGCGGAGAGTTTTGCGACGGAGATCGAGACGGACGAGAGCGGGAAAATTTCCGGCGTGGTTTATACCTGCAATGGCGTGAGCGAGCGGCAGCGCTGCCGGAATTTGTTTCTCTGCGCCAGTGCGGTCGAGCCGCCGCGGCTGCTGTTGTTAAGCGAGCTCGCGAATTCCAGCGGACAGGTCAGGCGCAATTTCATGGCGCATACAGGCGTGCAGTTGTGGGGCCGGTTCGACGAAGACGTGCGGCCGTACAAAGGCATCCCCGGGTGCGCTCACACGCATCGTCCGAAAAATCCCGGCTTCGCGGGTGGATATCTACTGCAAAGCATCGGCGTGATGCCGGTGACTTACGCCGGCCAACTAGCGCGCGGTCGCCAATCGTGGGGACCGGCGTTGACCGAACAGATGCGTGCTTACAACCACACCGCCGGCATCCACATCCTCGGCGAATGTTTGCCTAACGAGAGCAACTTCCTCGCAGCTTTCGGAGGAAACCGACGCGCGCGGATTGCGCAAGCCGCTGGTGCATTTCACGAACGGCGAGAACGAGCGGCGGCTCACCGCGCATGCCGAGAAGCTCATGCGCGAGATTTGGGATGCAGCGGGCGCGCGCGATATTTGGGCTTTCCCGCGCAACGCGCATGTCATCGGCACCTGCCGGATGGGCAGCGATGCGAATGACGCGGTCGTGGAGGCAGATGGGAAGTCGTTCGACGTGCCGAATCTTTACATCGCCGATAACTCCATTTTTCCGAGCGCACTGAGTGCCAATCCCCCGCTCACGATCATGGCGTTGTCGCTGCGGATCGCGGACAGGTTTTTGGGAGCGGCGGTATAATACCGCCGTTCCGAAGCAAATTTTCGCCACGGATTGACACAGATAAACACGGATAGAGCAGTCCTCTCTTCTCCGTCATCCGTGAAAATCCGTGTTCATCCGTGGCGAATTGCTAGATAGTCTGTTCGCGCGCCGCATCGGACTATTGAGCAGCCGCGTGCTACGCCATTCCTACTTGCTCTGTCGTGCTCGCGCTAGCAGCCGCGTCTTGGCCGATTCTTCAACCGGCACGTTGCGAAACTTCTCCACCATCACGGCGTCGAACTCCTGTTCCGCGCAGAACCACGCGGCCAGCTCCGGATCCTGCGACATCTGCTCGAAGGCCTCGCGGAAAACAGGATCGCTCTCGTCGTCCATTCCGGCATGGAAGGACTGGAGGACCAGTTTAAGAGCTTCCTTATTCACCCGGCCCGCCTTCTGCAAGAACGGGCGGGGTTCGTGCTGAGCGATAGAAACCGCGTCGGCGCTCGAGCTGTTTGCGGAAATCAATTTTGGCTTCGGCGAACCGCGCGAGCGCGACCGCGGGCGACAGCTCCAGGATACCGGCCATCTCGAGAGGATTTAGCTGTTCGAAGTAGAACAGGCTAAGGAGGAGTCGATGATCCAAGCTCATCCCGTGCAGTGTTTGCAGGATGAGATCGGGGCTGAGCTGAGCGGCGTCCTTTGCGCTGATCGCTTCGCGGTCGGAAACATCGGCAGCCTTCGTTTGTTCAACGGCAGAGATTTGGCCGCGCCTCGTCCAGTCACGGTGGAGCGCCGTTAGGAGCCAGCGCTTATCGATCGCGCCATCCGTGCCCGAATCCCGAGCCTGTCTTGCTCCCGCGAAAGCCGCTTCGCTCAATGAGGCCGCGCTCTCGTGCGCCAGGCTGAGGCAAAATGCGAAACGGTAGGCGGTGGGAAAATGTTGCTCCACGAAATCCGGGAAGCTCTCGGTGCGCCGGGACGATTCGTTACTGGCTGGCGGAGGTTGCATGCGGTTCCATTCGCTGCGAGGAGAGCATCACTGGAACCGAAAAGTCACCGGCGGCAGGGCGACATGGCGGAAGAAATGGCGATCTGATCACGCGCAGCCTAAGGCCACGCACGGCGAGAGACAACGCGCGTTTGTTATTCCTCATACCGCCGTCCCTCCTCGCCTGCAGTCTCGTTAGGCAAACTTTCTTTTGCCGCGGATGGACACGGATCAAACACGGATGGGGCAGTTTTCTCATATCCTCCATCCGTGAAAATCCGTGTTAATCCGGTAGCCAGAATTTCTTGGGATTTACACTGGTCGCCTGCAATTCCCCCTTCTCGGACGCCGGAGCATCGCAGACGACTTCCAGGAGCGGCGGTATCATACCGCCGTTCCGAAGATCCTCACAGGCGGCTTGGAATTACCGCCGCTGCGGGAAGAAATCGCCCGCTCGCGCCTCTTGCTTTCGTCATCATGGCGAAACGAAAAGGCTTTCTCGACATCATCAAACGCGAGCAGGGCGACAGCGATTATTCTGGCGACCAATATGGTGGCGCGAGCGGGAGCGACGGCAGCGGATTGACCGACTCCTACGCGGGAATTTTCTCTTCGCCACCGGGATCGAGTGTTCTTACCCGACCATCAAAGGACGCGGTCGCAATGGCCGGATGGGGCGCGATCTGCTGCAGGAGTGCGGCCATTACAAACATTGGCGCAAAGATTTCGAGCTGGTGAAAGAGCTCGGCCTGAAAGTGCTCCGTTACGGACTTCCGTACTACAGCATTCACAAAGGTCGCGGTAAGTACGACTGGAGTTTCGCGGATGAAGTGCGCGAGATGCAGCGCCTCGACATCATCCCAATCCTCGATCTGCTCCACTTCGGAGTGCCGGATTGGATCGGCGACTTCCAGAACCCGGAGGTGCCGGTGTTATTTGCCGAGTACGCGGAGGCGGTCGCGAAACGTTACCCGTGGGTGCGCCATTACACGCCGGTGAACGAGATTTACGTGACCGCGAAGTTCAGTGCGAACGACGGCAAATGGAACGAGCGCCTCTCGACCGATCGCGGTTTCGTGACCGCGATGAAGCACATCGTCGCGGCCAGCATTCTCGCCACCCACAGCATCGCGCGGCATCGGCCGGACGCGATCATCGTGCAAAGCGAGAGCGCAGAGTTCACCCATGAAGCGTGCGCGACCCTCACAGCCGAAGTGCAACTCGGAAACAAGCTGCGCTTCCTCTCGCCATACGATCCGAACGCCGGTCAACTGCTACCGCTGGAAGCGCCGGCGGCGACAGCCAGTTTCATTCAGCGTGGCCTGGAGCGGCGGTATAATACCGCCGTTCCCGGAATAAATTCGCTCAGTCACCGCCGCACGACTAAAGATCATCACCTGGAACCACAGCGGATTGCGGGTGATCTGACTGATTGCTTCCTGATTCAACTTCAAGCCCAGCAACGGGAAAATCACGCTGTAGCTGAGAACGACAGTGGCAAACATCACCACTGCACCGACGAAGCCGAACAAAACAGTTTTTCCGCCGGGGGCGCGCAAGCCGATGGAAGAAAGCGGTCGTCGCTCGACCAGCCAGACGTAAGCAATCATTAGCGCGGCGATGGCCCACCAGACACCCTCCCGGAGAAGACCTGCAC
>JALYZW010000097.1 GCA_030945725.1 Verrucomicrobiota bacterium
CGTGGAGCTCGGCGAACGCACGCAGATCATCGGTCACCATCATCCCGCGGGGACGATCGCGGACGGGGCAGGCCTGCGGCTGAAGCTGCCCGCGTTCGTCCAACAAGCGAGCTGTTGGATTCTGCCCGCCTTTTCGCCTTGGGCCAGCGGCACCAATTGGTCGCGCGGGGCCGAGGACCGCGTCTGGCTTTGCACGCCGCAGCGGGTTCTGCGTTTACCCGATCAGGAAATCGCGACCGCCTAAAAAGCGCTGCCGCGCGCCTCCGACATCTCCGACGTGCAATGCGGGCAGCGCGAGGCTTTGATCGGAATTGTCATCGAGCAAAACGGGCAATCCTTCGACACCGGTACGACGTCGGTCGGCCGTTTCATTCTGTTCAGCGCGCGGACGAGCAGAAAGATGCAGAACGCGACGATCAGGAAATTTATTACGAGGGTGATGAAGTTCCCGTAGTTCCAGGTGATCGCGCCGAGCTTGGCTGCTTCTGCCGGCGTCGCGAAGGCCGCTCCATTCGACGCTTCCTTCAAGACGAGGAACTTGTTCGAAAAATCCAGACCACCGGTCAACCAGCCGAGCGGAGGCATGAGAATGTCTTTTACGAGGGACGCGATGACCGCTCCGAAGGACGCGCCGATGATCACGCCAACCGCGAGATCAACCGCGTTCCCTTTGATCGCGAACTCTTTGAACTCTTTGAACATGCGCATTTAGGCTCAGTTCGCCACGATGTTGACAAGCTTTTTCGGGACCACGACGACCTTGCGAACAGTCTTGCCCGCGATCGATTCCTGCACTCTCGAATTCTCCAGTGCGAGGCGCTCGAGCTCTGCCCCGTCCGCGGACAAAGGCACCACCATGCGGCCGCGCACTCTGCCATTCACCTGCAGCGCGATCTCGGCCTCATCTTCCACCAGATAGCTCTCGTCATGTTCTGGCCACCGCGCCTCGGTGATAACCGTCGCCGCGCCGGGCAAGCGGCTGTTCAACGTCGCCCACAATTCGGAGGTCATGTGCGGAGCGAATGGATTCAGGAGCACGAGCAAAGTCCGCATCGCGGCCACGGATCTGACCGGCGCGTTCGTAAAGGCGTTCACGAAAATCATCATCTGCGAAATCGCAGTGTTGAACGAAAGCGCCTCGATATCCGCGGTGACTTTCTTGATCGTCGCGTGCATCACCTTGCGCTGCGCAGGCTCGGGCGGCGCATCCTGCACCTCATCGGACAACACCCATTCGCCCGCCTGGTTCTCGCTCATCATGAGCCGCCAGACGCGAGCCAGGAATCGCGAAACGCCTTCCACTCCTTTCATGCTCCACGGCTTCATCTGCTCCAGTGGTCCCATGAACATTTCGTAGCAACGAAACGCGTCCGCGCCGTAGATCGCGATCACGTCGAGCGGATCGATCACATTGCCCCAGCGCTTCGACATTTTTCGGCCGTCTTCGCCGAGAATCATTCCCTGGTTAACCAGGCGCTGAAACGGTTCCGCGGTCGACAGGTAGCCGAGATCGAAAAGGACTTTGTGCCAGAAACGCGCATACAACAGATGAAGCACCGCGTGTTCGACGCCGCCGATGTAGAGATCGACTCCTCCCGCCTGGCCACCGCCCATCCAGTAACGTTCCGCTTCTTCGCCAACAAACCGCCCGTCGTTTCGCGGATCGCAAAAGCGCAGGTAATACCAACACGAACCCGCCCACTGCGGCATCGTGTTTGTTTCACGCGTCGACGTCTCGGAGTATCGAATCCAATCTTTCGCGCGCGCGAGCGGGGGCTCGCCCGTGCCCGTCGGCTTGAAGTCGGCGAGCGGAGGCGGCTCGAGCGGCAATTCGTTTTCGCCTAACGAGTAGTGTCGTCCGTCCTGCCAGATAATCGGAAACGGCTCGCCCCAATAGCGCTGCCGCGAAAAGAGCCAGTCGCGCAGCTTGTAATTGGTCGTGCGTCGGCCTGCCCCACGCTGCTCCAACCACTCGATCACTCTCGCCGTCGCCGCTCTTGTGGGCAGGCCGTCGATGGGCGGCGAATTAACGGCAAAACCTTCGCCCGCGAAGCAGACGAGCGGCGGCATGCTGCATGGCGATTCGCCGCCGTCAGAGCTGCGGGGAGCGGGTGAAACGACCTCGCGAATCGGCAGGTTAAACTTTTGCGCGAATTCAAAATCGCGTTCGTCGTGCGCGGGGACCGCCATGATCGCGCCCGTGCCGTAATTCATCAGCACGTAATCGGCGATCCAGATCGGAATCTGTTCGCCGTTTGCGGGATTCGTCGCGAACGAACCGGTGAAAACGCCGGTTTTGTCTTTCGCGAGCTCCGTCCGTTCCAGGTCCGATTTCGACGCGATTTCGGCGCGGTACTGGGCTACTGCCGCTGCGTTTTCGGTCGTGGTCAGCCGATCAACGAACGGGTGCTCCGGCGCCAGAACCAGATACGTAGCGCCGAACAGGGTATCGGGCCGCGTCGTGAAAACAGCCAAGGTAGCGCAAGCTTCCAGCCTGCCGCCTATCTCGGGCTGCAAGCTGGAAGCTTGCGCTACCTTGAATTCCACCTGTGCGCCGAAGCTTTTTCCGATCCAGTTCTGCTGGAGCAGCTTGATTCCCTCCGGCCAGTCCAGCTCCTCCAATCCATCAATCAATCGCTCTGCAAATGCTGTGATTCGCAGCATCCATTGCCGCATCGGGCGCCGGACGACCGGGAATCCGCCGACTTCTGATTTGCCATCGATCACCTCTTCGTTCGCGAGCACCGTTCCCAACTCCGGGCACCAGTTCACCGGCACTTCCGCGACGTAGGCGAGCCGGACGCTATCCGGGTCGTCTCCGCGGTAACCCGAAATCCGGTCGGCGCACTGCGTTTCGGGATTGAACCAGCAATCGTAAAGCTGAAGGAAAATCCATTGTGTCCACTTGAAGTAATCCGGGGCGGTCGTGTTGATCTCGCG
>JALYZW010000099.1 GCA_030945725.1 Verrucomicrobiota bacterium
CCGCGAGCGCCTCGCGCAATTCGGGTTCGCCGCGGTTCGAGCCGTAGCGCAATAAATGCGATCCCTTGTCCGCCAGGACTTTTGCTCGCAGCGACTCCCACGTAGCAATCGGAAACTCATCGATCGCGGGAATGCCCGGGATCAACGCTGTGCCCGGCCCGGCGTTCGTAATGCCGAGATCGAAATCGTGACCGGCGCGCGGATCCTGCGTCTCGAGCACTCTGCGCGCGATCCGCAAGGGTCGTTCCACCTTGGCCCGGATTGCTCCCCGCTGCGCGGTTAGAAACGTCTTCGGCAATCGTTCCGCGACGAAAGTGCCTGAGCCGCGCTTTGATTCCACATAGCCTTCGGCGTGAAGTTCCGAGAAGACCAAATCCACCGTGGGCCGCGAGACACCAAGGTCCGCCGCGAGCGCGCGCGCGGAGGGCAGCCGAGAGGAACGCGCGGTAAAGCTACCGGACTCTAGCTGGTCGCGAATCTGCCGGAAAAGCTGTCGATGAAGCGGCTCCGGTGCACTGCGATCGAAGCGAATCATCTCGAACGCGATGACCGAATGCTTGCGCCGTTTTGCGGGCTTCGACTTGATCATACGAAAGTAAGCATGCGAATTCTGAGCCTAACCAGAGTTCACGCGACGACGAGGACAAGCTGCGAGCCACGCAAAGTGGCATGGTGCTTCCAGCGCGAGTGGTTCTGGCTCGGCGATTTTGATTCGGCAATAATCGCAGCATGAAACAACACATTATCGAAGCCCGCGTCACCTCCGCTTGGCGGGCCGCCTTCAAGCTTTGCTCACTCACTCTCGTGATTTGTGGCAGCTTCGTCGGCTTGAATACGGCGGTCGTTGCGGCGCCATACACGATGTACGGAATGGGCGAGCCAAATCCGAGCCAGATCGAACTTCCCCGAAGTGCGAGATTAGGCGGGCCTGCCGTGCGGGATCTCGAGTTATACGATCTCACCACGACGACCGAGAACGTTCCTGCCGGACTCACGCGTCTCGTCGCGAGAGTGCGAAACGTCGGCACCGTCGATGTGGGATCCACGAAGACGGCATTCCGCGATGGCTCCACTGTCATCGGCGCTGTCGCTACCGGCCCCATCTCCGCAGGCGGCGGCAAAATAGTCTGGTTTGATTACCGTCTCAGCGGCGGCGCACCCGTGCATGCGATTACAGCGAAGGCTGATGCGACCAATTCTGTGATCGAAGCCAACAAACAGAACAACGCCAAAACAATCGCGGTCCGGGCCGGCGGCAAAGACATCGCGGCGCGAAACTAACGCGGGCGGGGAAAAACCCGCCAGCGCTCGGCTGGCGGGTCGGATGCGCACATCTCGAAAGTTTTCGCGAGTCGCAAAAAAACAGCAGGCGAGGCGCCCGCGCTCCCCGGATGCCTCCGCGCAGAGGTCCCACAATTGTGCGGGCTCCACCTCCATGCTCCCCACCTTCGCGTGAAGGAACGGTGGATGAAACGCGCAGAGGCGGCATCTTCTCCGTATGCATCGCACACTCATCCCAGTCGCCGCCGCAGCAGTTGTCGCCTTCCTTCCGCTCGTCATGATGGCTGATCCAGTCATTCCAGGAGCGAGCGGCGTCGAAGGCGTGATCTCGGTCTCGCCTAGCCATGCGGGGCCAAGCAGGAGAGACACCCCTGATTCCGCGCCGGTGGCGGACATGCCTTTCGTCGTGAAGAAAGGAGACGCGACCATCGCTTCTTTCACGACCGACGCGAAAGGCCACTTCCAAGTTTCACTACCGCCCGGCCACTACATTGTTTTGCGAGAAGACGCGGGCGCGGCGATTGGCCACTGGCAGTTCGAAGTCGATGTGGCGGCTGGCGAAATGGCAAAGGTCACTTGGACGGGCGACAGCGGGATGCGCTGAGTGTCAACCGATCCGCTTATTGACAAGCGGCATGACGCACAGGTGGCTCGCGACCGAAAAACGAGTCGCCCGCCGGAGCCGTCCCAGCGGGCGAGTTTCACTCTCAGTAGTTAGTTGGATAGGATTTCGATTCACAACTGACGGCCGCCTCAATTCGCCCGGATTTGCGCGGGATCGCTCCAGCCGCCAACGTTGCCGCCGGTGCCGATCTTGCGGGTGCGGCCCCAGGCGATGGCGCCGGGGGTAAAGCCGTTGAGTTCTGCCCGCCCGCCAGTGAACGAACCGCGATAGCTCCAGTTCGCTTCGACCGCAGGATCGCCGGTGCAAGTTTGCACCTCATAGGTGGAGCCTTTGCCGTCGCCTTTCCAGCGTAGGACGCACACGCCCGAGAGGGTGCCGGCTTCCCAACGCACGTTGCCCGGGACAAAGGTCACCGTGCCGCTGCTCTGCACCCGCGCCGTGCTGTAGCTGTCGCAGCCGCT
>JALYZW010000327.1 GCA_030945725.1 Verrucomicrobiota bacterium
CTCGGCGATCCGTTGCTCGAGCTCCATGATTCCGCCGGCCGGCTGCTGGTCGCGAACGATAACTGGATCGACGGTCCCGGCCAGGCCGAGGTCGCGGCAAGTGGTGTCGCGCCGACGGACGCGCGCGAATCAGCCGTGGTCGCGAATCTCGCGCCCGGCTCGTACACGGCGGTCGTGCGGGGAGTGAACGGAGCGACGGGGACGGCGGTGATCGACGCTTACGACCTCGATCGTACCGTCGATTCGAAGCTGGCGAATATTTCGACACGCGCCTTTGTGGAGACGGGCGATCACGTTCTGATTGGTGGGTTTTTTGTCGTCGGGCAAGCGGCGCAAAAAGTCATCGTGCGCGCGATTGGTCCATCGTTGCCGTTTGCCGGCACGCTGGCCGATCCGACCCTCGAGCTGCGCGACGGGAATGGCGGCTTGCTGATCAGCAACGACAACTGGCCAACGACGCAGCCGGCGGAAATTATCGCCAGCACGGTCCCGCCGACCAACGACAAGGAAGCCGCGGTTGTCGCGACCCTCGCGCCGGGTGCATACACCGCGATCGTGCGCGGCAGTGGCAACAGCACCGGTATTGGCGTTGTTGAAATTTACGCGCTGAACTAACTGGCGCAGGGACCGCAATCTCGGGCGGCTGGCGCGTGCCCGGCAGGGCGAGGCTCCGGCCGAGCTGCGCCGCCCCGCTCGTTAGGCCAGCTTCGTTTGCGGGGGGGCCGCATGTGCTTGTCGGAATGGATGAGCCGACACGACCGGAGCGCAGTTGACATGGAGGAAGCGTGCCCTTTTCATGCAATCATGATCAGTAAATCGACAGCCATCGTTCTCGCCCTCTTTTGCGCGGTGGCCGGCAGCGCGCGCGCACAGCTCGCATGGGAAAAGACGGAGGTCGAACTTCACCCGGCGTCGACGGATGCGACGGCGGTCGGCAATTTCAAGTATCAAAACAAGGGCGACAAACCGGTGCACATTTCCAGCGTGCACACCTCATGTGGTTGCACGACCGCGGGCGTCCAAAAAAATGACGTAGCGCCGGGAGAAAAAGGGGAAATCACCGCCACGTTCAACATTGGCGGGCGGACCGGCGTGCAGACGAAGACCGTCACGGTGACGACTGACGATCCCAAGCAGCCGACCACTTTGTTGACCCTGAAAGCGGTCATCGCGCAGGGATTGGAATTGCAGCCGGCGCTCGTGTTCTGGGAATCCGGCGAAGCGTCTAAGCCGAAAACGATCACGGTGAAGACCTCGAAAGAGATGCCAGTCAAGAGTCTCGACGTTGCGTCGTCGAATCCCGATTTTTCGACCAAGGTCGAGTCCGGGCCCGGCGAAGGCGAGTTTCGGATCAACGTGCAGCCGCGGGAAACAACGCGGACGATGAACGCGACTTTGACGATCAAGCCGGAACCGTCCGCGGGCGGAGCGAAAGCCTACTACGCGACGGCGCGGGTCACGCCCGGCAGTGCCGCGCCACAGCCGTGAGGCCTCTGCTCCGACAGATCGCCCTCATCGTCGCGTTCGCTTTGGTGCCCGCCGTCGGCGAGGCGATTTACTTTCGCGACAAAGTTTCGTGGCAAAGTCCGGTCGCGGCCTCCGATCAGGTGACCGTGGTGCAGGCGCAAGCTTGGGGCGCCCGAGCGATGTGGCTCGATGCGCGACCGGACGACCAGTTTGCGCGCGACCACGTGCCGGGTGCGATGTCGTTGAACGAAGATCGTTGGAGCGAACTGCTCCCGCCGGTGCTGGAAACGTGGTCGCCCGACAAGCGGATCGTCGTTTACTGCAGCAGCCAAAGTTGTGGAGCGAGCCGTGAAGTGGCGCGGCGGCTTCGGACCGAAGGCGGCTTGAAGAATGTGTTCGTGCTGGAAGGCGGCTGGGAAGCCTGGCTCGCGGCGAAGAAGTGAAATAAATCGAAGATTCGCTGGGGAGAACGCTGAACGCTGGAGATGGGAGAAGTGATGCCAACGCCGACCGTCGAAGGCCGAACGTCCAATGCCGAAGGGAGAAGCCGAATCGGGGACGTGGCCTGGCGATTGGTTGGAATTGCTGTCGGCGCCGTTTTTGTTTACGCGGGCGTGCTGAAGGCGATGGATCCGCCCGGTTTCGCGAACGATATCGAAAACTTTCACATCGTCCCATGGGTAATCGGCGTGCGCATGGCGTTCTATCTGCCATGGTTGGAAATCGTCGCCGGCCTGGCGCTGATTTCGCGCCGGTGCGGCCGCGGTGCGCTGGCGATTTTGACCGCGCTGATGCTGGCGTTTGTTGGCGCGACGATCATCGCCAAGATGCGAGGCATCGACGTGAGTTGCGGCTGCTTTGGACACGCAGCGCGCAACCTGAGCTTTGCATCGCATCTCGCGATTGACCTGGCGATTCTGGCCGCCTTGCTCGCTTTGATTTGGCGAAGCAGGAGCGACAGTTCGCCGGCGACGTTGTCCTGAGGAAGCGAAAAGCTCGCGCGAATCAAACGGCTGTCATCCTGAACCGCGTAGACGGTGAAGGACCTCTCCGATTCAGGCGGCGCTCGCGCGGTGTGGTTCGGAAGCAAATCATCCCTCGGCTTCGATGCTGTCGTTCGGCCCGCCGAAAGTCGTCTCCGTTGATGTGAGATCCTTCGTCGTCTGGCGCGACTCAGGATGACATCGGGCGGGCCGATCAGCGCTCGCGACTAACGGCGACTTCGCATCGCGGCGGTCGACCGGGATTCGTCGCCGAGCTCCCGGTGCGCGCGAGCGCGAGTTACAAATCAGTGAACGCGTCGGGCTGCGCGATCGTGCCGAGATTTCCCTGTTGCTGAATCAGTTTCGCGACCAAACCCGTCCAGCCCGTCTGATGGCTTGCGCCCAATCCGCCACCGTTATCGGCGTGGAAATATTCATGGAAGAGATAACGATCGCGATCGGCTTCCGGCGACAGGGAGCTGCCGGACGCGCGCGCAAAAGGGCGTTCGCCGTCGTCGTCGCGCAACCAGAGCGAAATGAGTCGGTTCGACAATTCGTTCGCCACGCCGCTGAGCGAAGTGAAGCGACCGGACCCCACTGGGCATTCCACCTGGAAGTCATCGCCATAGTAGTGATGGAATTTTTGGAGCGACTCGATCAGCAAGTAATTGATTGGGAACCAAACGGGGCCGCGCCAGTTCGAGTTCCCGCCGAACAAGTGCGTCTCGGATTCGGCCGGCTCGTAATTCACCACCTTTTTCTCGCCGCCGACCGCGAGGATATACGGATGCTCCTGGTGAAATTTGCTCACGGACCGCACACCGTACGGACTGAGAAACTCGCCCGGATCGAGCATTCGTCGCAGCAGGCATTTCATTCGGTGTCCCCGCACCAGCGCGACCAGCCGCCGCTCGCCCGCGCCGGGTTCCTGCCAGCGCGAGATCAAGCCGGCGAGGTCCGGCCGATGCGCGAGATACCATTCCAGGCGCGCCTTGAAGCCGGGCATCGCATCGAGCAATTCCGGCTCGATTGTTTCCACGGCGAGCAGCGGCATCAGGCCGACGAGCGATCGCACCCGCAAAGGAAGATAGCGACCGCCCGGCGTGTGTAGCACGTCGTAGAAGAATTCGTCCGTTTCGTCCCAGAGGCCGATCCCTTTGCCGCCCGCATTGTTCATTGCGCCGGCGATGCCGAGGAAGTGCTCGATAAACTTCGTCGCGATATTTTCGTAGACGTGATTCGCGCGCGCGAGCTCGAGCGCGATCCGCATCATGTTCAGGCAAAACATGCCCATCCAGCTGGTGCCGTCGCTCTGCTCGAGATGTCCGCCATTCGGAAGCGGCGCGCTGCGGTCAAAGACGCCGATGTTATCGAGACCAAGGAAACCGCCCTGGAAAATGTTTTTCCCTTCGGAGTCCTTCCGGTTCACCCACCAGGTGAAATTGATCAGCAGCTTGTGGAAGACGGTTTCGAGAAATGCGCGATCGCCTTTGCCCGATGCGCGCTCCTCGATCTTGTAAACGCGCCAGGCCGCCCATCCGAGGACTGGTGGATTAACGTCGCCGAAATTCCACTCGTAGGCCGGCACCTGACCATTCGCGTGCTGATACCATTCGCGGACAATCAGATCGAGCTGGCCTTTCGCGAAATGCGGGTCCACCAGAGCGAGCGGGATGCAATGAAACGCAAGATCCCAGGCCGCGTACCACGGATATTCCCACGTGTCCGGCATCGACATGACGCGCTCGTTGTAGACATGACGCCACTCCGAGTTCCGTCCGTGCCATCGCTCGACCGGCGGCATCGGCTGGCCGGGATCGCCCTCCAGCCAATCCTTCACGACGTAGTGGTAAAACTGTTTGCTCCACAGCATGCCGGCGAGCGCCTGCCGCTGGATCGCGCGGTGTTCGTCGCTCAAACA
This sequence comes from Verrucomicrobiota bacterium, assembly GCA_030945725.1. Lineage (GTDB taxonomy): Bacteria > Verrucomicrobiota > Verrucomicrobiia > Chthoniobacterales > UBA10450 > JALYZW01. Next base: position 4,372 of record JALYZW010000327.1, read on the forward strand.
AGCAGGCGCGAGCGAGCCGTAGAATTCATCCGCCTCGGCTTTCCGTTTCGCGAAAATCGCATCGAACTCGGCGAACGGGCCGGCTGATTCTTTTCCGGGGAGCGGACTCGGCTGGCGTGCTGTTCGCGGCGGCCCGCCGCGAGTGTCGTTCCCCGCGCGTGCGTCCGGCGGACCGCCGGACTCAGCGCGCGAGCCGCGTGCGCTCCCCGGAGTCTCGATGCGCGCGAGCCGAAAGCGGAGCGTGCATGACTCGTTAGGCTGCACGACGAAGCGATAATGTGCGGCCGCTTTCGTTCCGGCGCACGCCGGATTCACGGCATCCTCTTTTCCGTGAACAACGAATTCGTTGATCGAATCTTTCACGAAGGGCGAACGGTTCGGTGCGTTCCAGAGCCGCTGCGCGTTCGTTTCGTTTTCGGTGAAGAGCAGACCCGGTGCGCCTTCACATTCGAGCCGGTAGTCGCCCAGCTCATGATGGCTCGCCTCCATCGCGGTCGCACTCACCGCGCGAATCACCGGCCGCCGGTCATCGCGTCCCCAGCTCCAGGTATTGCGAAACCAGAGAGTCGGCAGAATGTCGAGCGGGGCGGCGACCGTGCCGCGATTTGTCGCGCTCGCGCGGACGCAAATGTCGTCGGCGTCCGCCTTCGCGTATTCAATCGTGATGTCGAAAAATCCATCCGCCAGCGCGCGAGTGTCCCAGAGTTCAAATTCCGCTTCGTGCTTGGTCCGGCGGCCGGCCTGCCGAACGAGTTCTTCGTACGGGAACGCCGTCTGCGGATATCGATAGAGCATCCTCATCGAGCTGTGCGACGGAGTGTTGTCTTCGTAGAAGTAGACTTCCTTCACGTCCTCCCCGTGATTTCCTTGCGGACCGGTCACTCCGAAGAAGCGCTCTTTTAAGAATGCGTCGCGTCCGTTCCAAAACGCGAAAGCGAAACAGAGTCGCTGCTTAAAATCGCAAATCCCGCCGATCCCGTCTTCGCTCCAACGGTAGGCACGCGATCGCGCCTGCTCGTGCGGAAAGTAATTCCAGGCGTCGCCGTTCGCGCTGTAATCCTCGCGCACCGTCCCCCACGCGCGCTCCGCGAGATAAGGCCCCCAGCGATGCCAGCGCTGTTCGCCTTGTGCATTCTCCTGGACGCGGCGTTGTTCAGGGTTCATCGGCAGTGGCGCTCACCATGCGTCACGCGGTTCGTCGCGTCGAATCCGAAGTTGCTGCCGCATCCTCCACGGCCTGTCATCGTCGCGCCCGCCGTTACGACACTATTCCCACTCGAT
>JALYZW010000335.1 GCA_030945725.1 Verrucomicrobiota bacterium
GAGGGACCCCGTGGCGAAACCGAAGACTCCTCCTGTGCGTGAGCCTCGGCTGCGCTTTCCTGAAACTCGCCCGCTCGGTCCTGCCCCGGGGTCCCTCGGCTTCGCCCGGGATGACGAAGTCTTTCGAGGGCTTCCGCGGGATTTTCCTGTGAGAACTCCGCCGCATCCCGGTTGGCGCCACGCGCCTCCAGCAGGACGCGGGAGTACCTCCGGCGCACGACCTCGGCCATGCTCGCGAAATCATCCTGTCCCACGACGGTGCGGATGCGGTAGCGGCGATAATTATCTTTGTCCGGGACACCGTTCCGGAAACACACCATCGAGGCGACAACGTGCGTCGTGGAAATATTGGAGATGTCGAAGCACTCCATCACTGCGACCGGGTTTGGAAGTTGCAGCGCATCGGCGAGCGCCTGCACATCGCTCGCTGGGTCGATCGTGCTCGGCAAACTGTGACGCGTGAAACGACGCATCGGCTTCGTCGTCCGACGCAAATCTTCGAGCATGTTACGGAGGTCGGCCGCCTTTTCGAAATCGAGCTTCTCTGCCGCCTTTTTCATCTCGTCCTCGACCACATTCATCATCTCGCGAGAATGGCCTTCAAGAAAATCGGAAGCTTGTGCGACGCGTTCGCGATATTGCTCGACGGAAATATCGCTCAGCCGCATCGGGACCTGATACGTCGCCGACTTGAGCTCCCGCTCCGTCGGGGAACCGCGTCCAAACGTCAGCACGCCGAATTTTTTGCGCATGAAATTCAACGTCTGCCGCAGCGCACCGGCGTGAGCATAGGGCCCGAAGTAACGCGCGCCGTCATCTTTCTTGAAACGCGCCAGCCGGAAGCGCGGCCAGTCTTCCGTCGGATCAACTTTGACGACCAGGAACCGCTTATCGTCGCGGAACGAGATGTTATAGCGCGGGCGGTATTCCTTGATCAGCTTGCCTTCGAGCAGCAACGATTCGGGCTCGCTCGCGACGGTGTGGGTCTCGAAATCCCAGACCGCGCCCAGCATGGCGCGCGTCTTCAGGTCGGCCTGCGCCAGCTTCGATGGCATGAAGTAAGAGCCCACGCGTTTCCGCAAATCGCGCGCTTTGTCGACGTAGATGACGCGATTAAAACGATCGCGCATCAGGTACACACCGGGTTTATGCGGCACCTCGTGGACCTTCTTGCTCAGATCCGGTTTTTCCCTGGTCGGCGACGGCATATTGGCGCTGAAAGTTAGCGTAATCGTGCGGTGTGCGAAATGCGTTCCGCTCGGCTGATGGTAAGGAAAGGCGATGTTCGACGTGGCAATTGTCGGCAGTGGGCCCGCCGGCGCGGCGTGCGCGAGTTTTTGCGCGCAAGCCGGCCTGCGCGTGCTGCTCCTCGAGCGCGAACGTTTTCCGCGCGAAAAAGTCTGCGGCGATTGCTTGAACCCGGCGTGCTGGCCAATCTTTCGGCGCCTCGGCGTTGCGGATCGCGTGCGCAGTCTCCCGCACGGCGAGCTGAATTCGGTCGATTTCATCGCGATCGATGGCCGACGGATTACGATTCCGTTGCAGGCGGGCGAAGATCGCGAGATCGCGGTGAAGCGCAGTCTGCTGGATCACGCCATGCTCGAGCGGGCGCGGGAACTCGGCGCCGAGGTTCGCGAAGGAATGACGGTGACAGGCGTCCCCCCGCCCGGTGCAAAATCGCAGGCGTGGCGCGTGGCCACGCCCAAAGCGGAGTTCACCGCGCGCGTTCTCGTGGCGGCGGACGGCCGGAACTCGAGCGTCGCGCGTTTTTGCGGTCTGCTGCCGCGGATTGAAAAAGAACGCGTAGCGATTCAGACGCACCTGCGATTGCCGCCGGATTTCGGAGACCGCGTCGTGCTGCAATTTCGGCCGGAGGGATATTCAGGTCAGGCGCCGGTTGGCGAAGGGGAGCTGAATCTTTGCCTGGTCAGCACGGCGCCGCGGCTCCGCGAAATCCGCTCCTGGGCGGAGGAAACGTTCCACCTCGACGCCGCGCACTCGTGGCGCACGATCACGCCGCTGACGCGCGCGCCGATCTCGTTAACCACGCCCGGCTTGTTCCTGATCGGCGACGCCGCGCGGGTGGTCGAACCGCTGACCGGGGAAGGAATTTACTACGCGCTCTCGTCGGGAGAATTCGCGGCTGAGGCGGCCAAGCGCATCATTGCCGGCGAAGATCCCGCCTTCGTCCGGGCAGAGTACGAGCGCGGACACGAGTATCTTTATCGAGGTCGCCTGTGGGTAAACCGGCTCGCGCGCCAGGCAGTCTTGCACCCGAAGATCGCCTCCGCCGCATTGCGGCTGTCGCCTCCGACGCTGCTCGATTTCTTGACGCAACAAATCGTGCGCAGCTAGCCGTCATCCCAAGCGCAATCGAGGGACCCCGTGGCGGCACCGATGGTTAGGCCGCGGTTTCAATTTACTCGGTCGGCCGCGATTCGAGGAATCCGGTAGTCGCGCCATTCGTTAGGCGGCGGGCTCCCTCGACTCCGCTGCGCTGCGCTCGGGATGACCGGCCTCGCGGCACGCTTTCACTGTGTTGCTCATCAACATCGCGATCGTCATCGGCCCCACCCCACCCGGCACCGGCGTGATGGCAGATGCTTTGACCGAGACTTCTTCGAATGCGACGTCGCCGACGAGCCGGTAACCTCGTTCACTCGTTAGGTCTTGCACCCGGTTGATCCCGACGTCGATCACGACCGCGCCATCACGCACGTGCTCGGCTTTGACGAAATGCGGTTGGCCGATCGCCGCGATCACGATATCCGCCGAGCGCAGAATCGCCGGCAGGTTGCGACTGCGCGAATGCACCACCGTTACGGTCGCGTCCGCGCCTTGTCCCTTTTGCATCAAGAGCAAGGCGAGCGGTTTCCCCACGATCATGCTGCGGCCGAGCACGACGACGTGCGCCCCCGAAACTTCGATACCGCTTTCGATCAGCAGCCGCTGGCAGCCCAGCGGCGTGCACGGAACAAACCCACCGCGATCGCCGAAGGTGAGCCGCGCCACGTTAGCAGGATGAAATCCGTCGACATCTTTCCGTGGATCGAGCGTGCGGACGATGGCGGCTTCGTCGATCTGTTTCGGCGGCGGCGACTGGACAAGGATCCCGTGAATTGCCGGGTCGTGATTCAACTCGTCGATCCGCGCGAGTAATTCCGCCTGGGTGGTGTCAGCGGGCAGCTCGAGCTTGATCGAGTGCAGGCCGAGCTCGCGGCACATTTTGTCCTTCGAGCGCACATAGGCTCGCGACGCCGGGTCTTCGCCGACGAGGACGACGGCGAGGCCGGGCGTTTTCCCGCGCTCTTTTAACCTCGCGATCTCGCCACGCAATTGCGCGTAAACCTTTTCCGCGATCGCGCGGCCGTCGATCAGCTGAGCCATGGATGCGCAACGTGCGGCGAAAAATAACGAGCGGCAACGGGCATTAGCGTTGCTCGGTTAATCCAAGCAACGCGTCGTGCAGCCGCAATCGCTCCGCCTCGAATTCACTCTCGGCGGTGGTTTGGGCAACGTGATGACGCTCGCCGAAAACCACGCGCACTTTTGAGAACGGTTTCGGCAAAAAAAAACCGTCCCAGCTTTTTAGCCGCCAACAGTTTGACAGCTCGATGCCGACCGGCAGCACGTCTGCGCCGGTTTGTTGCGCGAGAAAGATGATTCCGCCTCCGAGCTGGTAGACTGGTCCGCGCGGTCCATCCGGCGTGATCGCGACGTCGGCTCCATCCCTGATGCAGTCGGCCAGTTGCATTAACGCGCCGGCGCCGCGGCGCGAACTAGAGCCGCGCACCACATCGAAGCCGCGTCCAAAGCGCTTGATGAAATCGCCGACAATCGCGCCGTCGCGACTCGCGCTGACCAGCGCATACCCGCGCGTCTCGGGCCGAAATTTTCGGAGCACGTACGGAAACAGCATCAGCCGGTTGTGCCAGGCGACGAAGACCAGCGGCGCGCCCGGCGGCCGGTGCGCGATCCCCGCGCGGTCGTCGAGCGAGATCCGCAAGGTTGCCGCCCAGATCCGATAAATTTTGAACCCGATGGCGACGAGCCATCGCGCGCGCCAGCCTTCGATTTTCAACTTTGCGCGCCGTCATCGCGCCAGCGATAAGCGCGTGAATTCGGCAACCCCATCTGATCGAGAATTCGCCACACGACGGTGTCGACAATTTCATTCACGCTCTGCGGCCGGCTGTAAAATGACGGGATCGCCGGAAGCACGACGGCACCGGCTTCGAGGAGCGTCACGACGTTGCGCGCGTGGATCAGATTCCACGGCGTCTCGCGCGGCACGACGATTAATTTGCGACGCTCTTTCAGGAAAACATCAGCCGCGCGGAGCAGTGCCGTTTCGCCCGAAGCTGAGGCGATCCGTCCAAGAGTCGACATCGAGCACGGCACAATCACCATCGCATCGAAGCGCGATGAGCCGCTCACATACGGCACGTTGAGATCCTTTTCGGTCTGAACATGAACGGCGTCGGGCAAAGTGAAGCCGTCGATTTCTTCCGCCGCGACCTGCTTGGCGTGGCCACTCATGACGACGTGAACTTCATGCGCGGCGAGATCGATTTGCGCGAGGAGACGCTGCAAATAAATCGTGCCGCTCGCGCCGGTCGCGGCGATCACCAGTTTCATCGTGTTCACACAATCACATCCGCGCGGCGAACACTAGATGTGTCTATGCGGCGCGGTTTGCCGGCCCCGTCATCCCGAGTCGCACAGACGACGAGGGACCTCTCCGATTCACGTGGGGCGCGCACACTGTCGAAGCGCAGCGATGGAGCGACGGCTTCGTGGAAACTGCTCGGCCCGAGGCAATCAGCGACTTTTTGAGACATCCTTCACCGTCTCCGCGGCTCAGGATGACGACCGCGCGAGACGGCGCAATTGCCGCTCGCGGCCTTCGCTCCGATTTGATTTCGCGACGCACCGAGCCGAATGGATTCGCATGCTCACAAAACTTCTCCACACGCGCTATCGCGTGCAAGATCTTGAAAAGACCGTCGCGTTTTATCGCGATGTGCTCGGCCTCGAGGAGGTCCGTCGGCACACGTCGGGGCGCGGTTCGCAGCTTGTCTTTTTCAAGGCTCCGGGAAGCGCAGAAGAGATCGAGCTGTGCAAATTTGATGAGAGCGGACCGGTCGTGGTCGGCCCGGACCTGACCCACCTCGCGTTTCAAGTCGATGACCTCGACGCATTCGCGCGAGCCGCGGCTGCGAAGGGTTATCCGCTCTCGGACGGTCCTCACCCGAACGGCCGCGGCGGCGCGATCGCGTTCATCGATGCGCCGGAAGGGTACGAGATCGAGCTGATCCAGCCGTCCAAGGAAGATTAGCTCCGCAGAGCGCGAGGCAGCGTTCTAATTTGAAAGGACACGACCGAGCGCGAGCGGCGCTTGCGCGCGATGGGAGTCTGCTGGTAATTGCGCCGGTGAAAATCGCGCGCCGTTTCCTGCTCATTCTGTGCGCGGGCTTGCTCGCGTCGCCATGGGCAACACCCACAGTCTCGTCCGCCAAGACATCGGCGCGCCATTCGGCGGCCGCAGCCGACGATGACGACGCGACGCCTGCTCCCAAGCGTAAGCGCGTCCGGAAGGCGAAAGCGGTCAAGCCGGAAGCGAAATCGCCCGACAGCAGCAACGACGACACCGACGAAGCTGCCACTCCTCCTGCGCCGGCCCCGCCGGCAGCGCTGCCGATCCCCGGTACCGCTCCTCGTACTGCGCCGAACACTCGCGCCGCGTCCGTCATCGTGATCGACGCGCGGACGGGCGAAGTCTTGTACGAAAAGAATGCGGACGCGCAGCGTGCGATCGCGAGTACCCAAAAGTTGCTCACCGCGCTCATCGTGGCCGAGCGAGGTTACCTCGATCAATCGGTGACCGTGATTCCGGCCGATACTTACGCGGAGCCGACCAAGCTCGGCTTCAGGGCGGGAGAGACGTATCCGCGAATGGATCTCTTACGCGTTCTGCTCGTGCACAGTTGTAATGATGTCGCGCGCTGTCTCGCGCGCGACGCTGGCGGAAGCATTGAGAATTTCGCGGAAATCATGAACCAAAAAGCGCGTTCGCTCGGGGCCACGAATTCGCATTTCCTGAACCCGAACGGACTCCCGATGCCCGGCCAATATTCCACCGCGCGTGATCTCTCGCTGATCGCGCGGGCCGCGTATGCGAACTCGACAATCCGCTCGATCGTTTCCATTCCGCACCTTGTCTTTCGCTACGCCGACGGCCATACGCGCGACTTCGACAATACGAACAAAGTTCTGCGCCGGCTGCCGTACTGTAACGGGATGAAAACTGGCTACACCGACGCCGCCGGGCACTGCCTCGTTTCAAGCGCGACGCGACCGGGGCGAGACGTAATCTCGGTCGTGCTCGGCGACCCGAAGTCACACGTCTGGATCGACTCGGCGGCGCTTTTGACCTGGGGCCTCTCGATTTAGCTGCGAAGCTCCCGCAGCGCGATCAAGCCGGGAATTCGATTCCACCCGGAGAGCGCTCGTCCGTTGTCGGAAACAAGCGAGCTTCCCCGGCGAATTGACCCTACGGACTCGCGGCGGCGTTGCCGCGCAGGAGCGGCGTCGGCACGAGACCGGGATTGCGGAGGACTTCGCCCGGACCTTCGGCCGGCACATCTTCGGGGCCTTCAGCCGGCGGCGGAGGTTCGTTCAAGCTGTTCGCGTCGCTGCTCGCGTAGCGACTGGTCATCTCGCGAATGGTTTCGCGCTTGGTCGTCTTGGTCGTCTCGCACGCGGCGAGCATGGAAACGAGCAGCAGAGAAGCAGCAATTTTGGTGATCATATTTTCGGGCTCCGTTGGGAAGGTGAAGTCGGCGATTCCTCCGACGGTCTTTATAATTACTATACTTTGCTCGAAATTGGCAAGTACGATTTTTGCTAGAGGATTTCGCGACTCATTCTTGCGAAATCACAAATGCGGGGCTCTTCGAGTTCGCACGCGCCGCGTTCGTGCCTTCATGTCCTCGGGCGCAGAAGATTAACCCTGATTTCCAAAAGCATCACGATTGCTGTCGGCGTTGGAAGCAGCAGCAGCAAAGCCGTGGTTGGTCGTTCCCGCTCCACAACGCGCGGGCGCCGCCTGAATCGGAGAGGTCCTTCGCCGCCTGACGCGGCTCAGGATGACAGGTGCGCATATCGTGAGGCGCTGTGGCACCAGCACGATGTCCGATCGAAACGTGGCTCTCGCCTTGCGACTAGCGCACCCCCCCTCACGCCAACTATCTACTTCGGACAACGCGCACCCAGAATCGCCGCGAGCTTTTTCACCGTCTGCTCGGGCCAAAGCTCCCGGTCCGTCACCAGCGCCGAATCAAGGGCGCGATGTTCGGGCCAGTTTGCTTCGGTCGGAATGCGCGGAATCGCCCGCGCCAGGATCTTTTTCGCCGTCTCCGCGTTCGCGAGCAAATGTCCAAACAC
>JALYZW010000338.1 GCA_030945725.1 Verrucomicrobiota bacterium
AGCTTCTTTACCGAAGCGGATTCAACACGAAACAGGCATTGGAGGCGGCCGCCGGAGCGGACTTCGGCGCCCTTGGGCGCGAGTTTTTCCAATTCGTAGGCGAGGCGACGAAGCGCGGGGTCGCGCCGTGTCGTCGCGTGGCCGAAAGCACAGATTAGCGCTTGTCGTCCGGCGCTAGCGCAAGCACCGCGAGCATCCGTCCGGTGCAACCTTTTTCCGCGCGATAGGAATAGTAGCGATTCAAGTCGCACGCAGTACAAACACCCGAATCGTGGATGGCGGCCACGCCTGCGGTTCGCAACTGAGCTCGGATCTCCGCCGCGAAATCAACTTCATAGTGTGGCGGCCGGATGCACGGACTGAGCTGCGCAATCACGTCCTGCGGATCAGAGCCAAATCGCTCCCGCATTTGTTCAAGGGCGTGCGAGGCGATCCCGAGTTCCGTTCCTTTTCGGCCAGAATGCGCGAGACCGATCGCGCGTTTCACGGGGTCGATCAGAAACACCGCGCAGCAATCTGCGACATAGATCCCGAGGCACACCCCGGGCCGGTTCGTGATGAGTCCATCAGCGCCGGTCGCGCATGCGGTCGCCGGTTCCGCGATGAATGCGACCTCTTTGCCGTGAACTTGCTCGGCCGTCGCGAATGGCATTGCGCCCACGCCGAGCGCAACGCGGATATCACGGTGCGCGGCGTCGAGCAATTTCAGCGCGGCCGCCTTATCCTCCGAAACTTCGACGCCATTGGCTCGCGTCGTGAAGCCGTGCCGGATCAGCGGCAAAACGGACAGCGTCGCAAATTGCTCGACCGGCAAGTCGCCTGCTTTCACAACGCCGGAGTGCCGCGCGCTTACTTGCCGGGCGCGTTTGTTTGCCGGGTCACCGTCGTGCGTGTCGTAGTCGACCCGCGCCGATTGAGCGGAAGCGGCGTCGGTTTGGGACCGGGGATCGGCAGTGCGTCGGTCTTCAATTTTCTCCGCGTGCCCGGATCGTCCAGCTCGGTCGAGTAAGTGATTTCGGTCGCGGTCACGCGGTCGAACTCAGCGACGGCGGCGTTGTAGGTGTACAGCGCCTGCAGTCGGGTCGATTGCGCACGTGTCACTTCGACCCGCGCGTTCAAAACTTCCAGTTGGGTGCCAGCTCCAGCGCTCAGCCGCGCGCTCGCGAGCCGCAGCGCTTCTTCGGCTTGCTCTACGTTTTTCGCCTGGCTCTGAAAGAGTTCGCGCCCCTGCCCAAGGTTTGAATATGCCTGCTGCACTTCTAGTTCGACCTGCCGCACCGCATCGTCGTAACCGATTTTCGCTTCCTGGAGCACGGCACGCGCCTGCTTCACGCGGCCGTACGTTTGCCCCCAATCCCAAATCGCCCAATTCCCAGTCGCTCCCAGAACGTAACCGTTGCTCACGTCGCGCGGGTTATCGCTGAAGGAGGAACTGCGCACTTCCTCCCCGCCGGTCGCGTTGACTTGAGGGAAATAACCGGAACGAGCCACCTTCACCCGCTCGTCATTCCCGTGGATGTTCGCCTTCTGCTGCTTCAGAAATGGCCGTCGATCCTTTGCCACCTCGATCGCCATCGCGAGCGGCATTGTCCGCGGCTCGAGGCGTAGTTCACCGACAACCTCAATCGGTGAATTGTCTCCGCGGTTCGGATCGAAATCGAGCCCAATCGTTTTCACGAGCTGTAGCTGCGAAATGCGATAGTTATTCCGGATCGTGATCAACTCCGGATATTGATTCGAGAGCGCGACCTGTGCCTGGAGAACGTTGAAGCGCGGGACAGTCCCGGCCTCGAACCGATTCTGCTGATCTTTCAACTGGCTTTGCAAAAGCTGGACCGATTCTTCCTGCACGCCGATCAACGCGCGATTCAAGAGCACTTGGTAAAACTGCTGGCGAACGGTCGAGACAATCTGGTCAATTGCGTTGCGGAAAGCGAAGTAGCTCGCGTCGCGACCGAAGTCAGCGGCACGGATTTGCGACACCACGCGCCCGCCGGCGAAGACGACCTGCGTGGCGACGATGCGGACATTGTAGGAACGCTCTGATTGCGTAAAACCTCCGCCGCTGAATATCGTCCTGCCGGTACCCGTCCCGGTGCCAGAGTTAGTTATCG
>JALYZW010000346.1 GCA_030945725.1 Verrucomicrobiota bacterium
AATGTGGGAGCGGCCTCAGCGCCGCGATTCGCCTCTTCGCTCACATGTTCAGGGCACCGGTGCCGCTAAAGATGTAGTTCGTGACGATGCCACGACGGTCCAAGTGCACCATCAACACCGAGACGAAGGTCGCGTAAGTTTTCATATACATGAGCGTTTCGTAAGGCACCCCGGGCACCGTCGCAGACGACACGGTCATGTTCGTCGGCGCGCCGAATTCTCGATAGATGTCGCCCTTTGTCGTGGAACCCTTGTGAATGAAATGCTCGACGCGTTCGCGGGTGAGGAAGTTAATCGTCGGTGCAGGGCTTTCGGGTTCTGTGGCGCATCCGGCGAGCGCCGCTGTGATCACCAGGGTAATTAAAAGCTTCATCGGTTTACGTTCTCGACCGCGTCAATAATCCCGGGAGAGCGAGGACGCTAAAAGCCAACAGCAGTGTCTTCATGATTCCCGTTTCTCCTTTCGATCTCTCCCGCGATTTGCTCGAGTCGATGCTCGAAGAGCTGCCGGATTTCTTAGGCTTTCCCGAAATCGGCGTCCCTATCGGAATAGCGGCAGCCCGAACGGGAAAGAAGCTAAAAGTTGGACATCTGTTTGATCCAAATTCCCATTCGCACTTCGCACCTTTTTGCTGCATCGATAATTTCGGCACTTTCTGAGTGGCAAATGTCCGACTTCTATCGCCGGTGCGTGGTGAATTCTATCCGATCCTTCACACCTTTGGGCTTCAGCGACGGACAATCGGAAATGCCGAACTGCGCCCATCGCGCCGAACTTAACCCTCGCAATGTCCCTGAATCATTAGGCGTAGACCTCCCTTTTCACGCACTTTAACGCCTATTCGCGATTAATCACGCTATCCGCAGGAATGCCGAACTTCACAGCGAACGGACACGGGGGTGTCAGCGGTTTGCTCACGAGAGGAGTCGAACCTCCACGGGTTGCCCCATACGGTCCTGAGCCGTACGCGTCTGCCATTCCGCCACGTGAGCTGATGGAGAAACCGGCCCTAAGTTGCCCCGAGCGACCCGCCGCGCAAGCGCAAACCCCGCCGCAGGCGGTCGGCGCAGCATGAATCGGTAGGGCGAGACTCGGTCGAGCCTGCCGCACAGTGCGCAGGCGAACGGGAACCGATCGCGCCGCACCGACGCCGTCCGAAACGGTGTCTCCCGCCGCGCGGACCGCGTCCGATCAGCCTCGCCGCTTTTTGCGCGCGCGTTCTTCAACTTGGTTTGCCTGTCGCGCCTGGCCTAACGAGCGCAACAAATCTGCGTAATTCGACGAGACGATTTCGTAGTCGTCCGGTGGCTTTTCGGCGACCGCTTCCCACGCCTTCATCGACGCCCGATAAAGCTCTCCGGCACGCGCGTAGTCTCCGCTCGAATGATAAACTACTGCCAGGTTGCATTTCGATTGCGCGATGTCCGGATGGCCGGGCGGATGCACTTTCTCGCGAATGGCCAGAGCGCGCAGGTGCGTCTTCTCCGCTTCCGCAAATCGTCGCTCGTTCGTATAAAACACAGCCAGATTATTCAACACCGAGGCCACGTCGGCGTGCTCGGGCCCGAGCTGTTTTTCGTAAATTTCCAGCGCGTGCAGGTAATAGGGCTCCGCCGCTTTTTGCCGTCCGGTCTTGCGATAAATCAGCGCGACGTTGTTCAACATCGACCCGATGTCCGAGTACGGAAGATCCGGCAGCTCTGTGCCGGCCTGGATCGCTTTTTCGTAGTAACCAAGCGCCGCCTCCGTGTCACCGTCGTTGTCGCAAACGAACGCGAGCCGGCGAGCGGAACGGAAGATCGCACGCGGGTCGGGTGGCTGCGCCTGCTCGAGGGCGGCCTGCGCTTTGATCAAGTATGGTCGCGCCGCCGCGCGATCGCCATTTTGATCGTGGAGCTGACCGAGCTTTTCGAGGCTCAGCGCATAGCCGCGCTCAGCCGGCGTGAAGGCGCGTTGCGCGAGCTCGAGCGCTGCTTCGCCGACGCGGATTGCTTCCGGCAGACGATTGCTCGTGCGCAACATGTCGAGCTTGTCGTTGAGGATGACCCACAACTTTTCGTCGCCTTTCATCGCGCATCACCAACCCTCGCTCAGTTGGCTGACGATCCGCTTCGCCAGATCTTCAGTCGCGAGAGGAAGCGCCTGCCGCTCGTCGGTGGTGACATCGGTGCTGACGAAGAAACTGGTGCCGCCGTTGGTTTCGCCGCTGCTGAGGACTTTGCCGTCTTTCGCGGTCAACGTATAGCGGACCGTCAGGCTCAGATTGAATTCGGTCGTCGCAAGGACATTGCCACTGACCGACCGGGCCGGTGATCTGTTGATGCGGACGATATCGCCCTTCAAAACGGCATCACCGTGATTTCCGTTCACGATCCGGAACGTCCCGTCCTGTTGGAATTGTTTGATCAGGGTGCCGGTGACGAGAACCTCGATGCGCGGGACGATGGTCAAATTCCTAAACGTCGGCACCGCGATCGAATGCACGTCGCGCAATACGTACGGCTTAACCCCGCCCAGCCGATACCCCGCGCAACCGCTCAGAAGCAGCGCGACAAGTCCGCTGGCGACGAACTGCTTCACGACTCCGGAGAAGCGCTCGGCTCAGGCGTCGGGCTGGCATCCGGCGCGCTGCTCGGTGGAGCGGTCGTCGTGTCCGGAGATAACGAGGCGGGCGGAGGCAACGACACGTCCGCATCCGCCGGAGGTAATGGCGGAACGTAGGTCGACGACCCGCGCATCGGCGCCTGACTTGAACTCGAATTTCCGGTTGGCGCGGAGGCCGTCTCGCCTCGTTTGGTCTTGCGGCTGGAGGGCGCACCGGCCGCCACCGCCGGCTGCAAATTCGCCTCTCCGTACTTGGCCCGGAGCTGATCGACCCGCGTCTTCGCGTAGTTGCCTTGTCGGGAACCGGGCTGCTGCCGGACGACGTCGTTGTAATAGATGACCGCGGCGCGGTAGTTCTTCTGCTTGTCGTAAAACTTGGCGACCTCGAACGCGTTCGCCGTTTGTTTCTGCTCGAGCAACTTCAAATCTTCGCGAGCCTGCATCGATTTTTCGCTACTCGGATGACGGAAAAGGAAATCTTCGAAACCGGTCTTCGCCTTTCCCGCCGCGGAAGCGTCCTTCGTTCCGGCCCGCGCGGCGCGGAACCAAATATAGCCGATCTGATACTGCGCGTCGGCGGAGACCGGATCGCTCGGGAACTTATCGACGACCGCCTGGTAGGCCTGGATGGCGGCGTCGTTGTTGCCCTGCTTTTCGCGCGCCAGGCCGATGTCGAACTGCGCGCGCGCTGTGTACTTTCCAAAGGGCGCCGTCCGCACGATCGCCGCGAAAATGTCGACGGAGCGATCGAGCGCATTCACGACAGACACACCAAGGAACCGTTCCTTCTTCCCGTTGAGGTACAACTCGCCAATCCGGAACTGAGATTCGATGGCGTCGTCGAAACGCTCGAACTTAGGATATTTCTCGACGATCACGCGATACGTTTCCGCAGCCTTCAGAAAATCGTGGACCTGTTCCTGCAGTTGCGCTCGCCGATAGGCAGCGCCCGCGGCGAGCGCGTCTTTCGGATAACGCCGGTAAATCGTCCCGTAGGCGCGGATCGCGCGGCGGAAATCGCCGTTCTTTTCCGAGGCCTGCGCCTGGTTGAAAAGCTGCTGCGCGGTGCCGTTGATCTGTTCTTCGCCCGGCGCCTCGTACTTGGTTTTCGCGTTCGGCTTAAAAACAACCGACGCGGCGCTCCTCGGCACGCCAACAAGCGACGTCGCGAGAGCTAAAAATAGGAGGCAAAACAGACGAATCATCGGGTTGCGCAGGGTAGTGAATATACCCGCTCCGTCAAGGGAGGGCCGCCAAATTATCCCCCGCGCGCTGCCGCGCAAAGCAGGTCGAATACGGCTTCGCATTCTGCGGCATCCGAATCAGGGCGAAGGCTAATTTGAACCTGACCGATCAGCAAAAGATTCGGCTCGGCACCTGCGCGTGGAGTTTCGACGAATGGCGCGGGAACTTCTACCCGGCCGAACTGCCGCCCGACCGCTGGCTGGAGTTTTACGCGCACTACTTTCCCGCCGTGGAAGTCGACTCCACCTTCTACGCCGCGCCGGCGGAAGCGACCGTCCGGCGGTGGGTCGAGAGCACGCCGGCCAGCTTTCGATTCGCCTGCAAGCTGCCGCGAGCCATCACGCATGCGTGTCGCCTGCGGGACTGCAGTGCGGAGGTGACCGATTTCTTGCACGCGATCGAGCCCCTCGCGCCTAAGCTGCAGGTCCTGCTCATCCAGCTGCCGCCTTCCTTCTCGCCGAAAGACGGCCGCGCGGCGCTCACCGGATTTTTAGACCAACTGCCGCGCGATTTTCGCTTTGCGATCGAATTCCGCCACGCCGGCTGGCACCGACCGCAGGTCATCCGCCTTCTGGAAAAACATCGCGTTTGCTGGGTCTGGGCGGACACCAGCCCTTTGGATGAACGAAACCTGGCGCCGTTCGAATTCATGCCGATCACGACGGATTTCCTCTACCTCCGGCTGCTCGGCGATTACGTGACGAAATACGGTCGCGATGGTCAACGGGTGCATCGCTATGGCAAGCTGCTCTGGAAACGCGAGGCCGCGCTCGAAAGCTGGGCCCTGCGAATCGAGCGCCAACTCCCCGAGATTCGCAATCTCTGGGGCTTCGTGAACAATCACTTCGAAGGGTTCGCGCCGGAGACCTGCCAGCGGCTGGCGGAGCGACTAGGCTATCACCTGCCGTTGCCGTCGAATGCGGAATTGGCCTCCGCCGATCGCGACCAAATGGATCTTTTCGAGCGAGGACCGCCGGCCTAACGAGTGCGACGCGCAGCGCGGGCGTCCGTCATCCTGAGCCGCGCAGACGGCGAAGGACCTCACATAAGCACTACGACAAGGCAGGTAGCATGGGAAAGCGACGAAGCCACGGCGTGATCGGTAGGATCAACGCGAACACGCCGCCTGAATAGGTGAAGTCCTTCGTCGTCTCCGCCGCTCAGGATGAGGGGGCAAGCCGGGTCGCCCTATGCCTCGACCCCCAAAAAAAGTCATCGCAACTCCGAGCCGCCAAAATAATCGTGGAGCGGCTCCGGTAACTGCACAGAACCGTCAACTTGCTGACCGGTCTCAATCAGCGCGGCGAACAATCGCGGCAACGCTACGCCCGATCCATTCAGCGTGTGGCAGAATCGATTTTTGCCGTCCGCGTCTTTGAAACGGAGATTCATCCGGCGCGCCTGAAAGTCCCCGAAATTCGAACAACTCGAAACTTCCAGATAAGCATTTTGGCCGGGCGACCACACTTCAATGTCGTACGTCTTCGTCGAGCCGAAAGTGACATCGCCCGTGCAAAGCTCGATCACGCGATGATGGAGGCCGAGCAACTGCAGCACACGCTGCGCATTCACGGTGAGCGACTCCAGTTCGGCATCCGAATCCTCCGGCGCGACGATCTTCACCAACTCCACTTTATCAAACTGATGCACGCGAATGATGCCACGCGTCTCGCGTCCGGCCGACCCGGCTTCGCGGCGAAAACAAGGAGTGTAAGCGACAAACTTTTTCGGCAACTCGGGCCCCGACAGGATTTCTTCGCGGTGAAAATTCGTGACCGGCACTTCCGCCGTCGGCGCGAGGAACATCTGGTTCTCCTCGAGCCCGTACATGTCGTCTTCAAACTTCGGCAACTGCGTCGTCCCGATCATGCAATCGCGCCGCACCAGAAATGGCGGACTCATCTCCAAGTAGCCATGCTCTCGCGTGTGCAGATCGAGCATGAAATTAATCAGCGCTCGCTCCAAGCGCGCGCCGGCGCCGGTGAAGCAGATGAAGCCGCTTCCGCTCAATTTCGCCGCCCGTTCGAGGTCGAACAATTTCAAGCCCGCGCCGATCTCCACATGATCGCGAATCGCGCCGTCGAACCCCGGCTTCTCGCCCCACGTGCGAACGACCGGATTGTCCGCCGAATCTTTCCCGATCGGCGCGCCGGCGTGCGGCAGATTCGGAATCCGCAGCAGTAACTCGCGCTGCGCGACATCGGCCGAATCGGTCTCCTCATTGAGCTGCGCAATCTGGTCACCGATCGCGCGGACCTGCACTTCCAGATCGTCGGAGGGTTCGCCGCGCGCACGCTTCCCGCCGATCTCGCGACTGAGCCGCTTGCGGTCTGCGTTCAGTTGCTGCAACGCCGTTTCCGCAGCGCGGCGCTCGGCGTCGATGCGCAGCAACTCGTCAATCTTGCCCGCGTCGTCTCCACCGCGCGTAGCCAGCCGTTCGCGCACGAAATCCGGCTGTTCGCGGATGCGGCGGATATCGAGCATGAGGCGAACTAGCCATCGACCACCGGAACTTCAAACCGAATCCTGTGCGTAGCCGCCGCCATAAGTTCGCACCCCGGCCTTTGGTGCACGCACAGACCGCGCTTCGTTGCGTCCGCGCGTGATTCGTCGGTGAGCACACACGCGCTGCTCGTCATCCCGAGCCGCGCAGACGGCGAGGGACCTCGCCCATTCAGATGGCGCGTTCTCCATCTGGGCGGTTCTCGATCATCGAACGCTGCGTTGCGCTGCGCACGTGTCGCCGCGCAACGAACCATGTGCTTTTGTGAGATCCTTCGCCGTCTGCGCGGCTCAGGATGAAAAGATGTCTGCGCGGCGCACGCTGACATTCGGACAGCGAATCGATCGAGTTCACCGTACGCCCGCTCCGCCTCTTCTTGAATTCCCACTACTTCGCCCGATACTCGCAGCGTGGAGCGGCTGCACCTTCTCGGCGTCGCACTGGGCCTCGCCTGCCTTGCGGGCGTCAATCTTTACCTGACGGTTTTCGTGACCGGCCTCGCGATCAATCAGCACTGGATCGTGCTCTCCCCGACCTTCCAATCGCTCGCACCGCTTGGCCATCCGGTCATCGTCACCGTCGCCGGCATCCTCTACTTCCTCGAGTTTTTCGCCGACAAAGTACCGTGGCTCGACACCGCGTGGGACGCAGTTCACACCGTCATTCGACCCATTGGCGGCGCACTGCTCGCGATCCAAGTGCTCGGGCATTCGTCGCCTATGTTCGACGTGCTCGTCGCGTTACTCGCCGGTTCCACCAGCCTCGTCACTCACACCGCGAAGTCGGCTTCCCGCCTCGTCGCCAATACTTCACCCGAGCCGTTCTCGAACATCGGCCTGAGTCTCGGCGAAGACGCGGCCGTGCTCGGCGGTCTCGCGCTCATTCATTTTAACCCCGCCCTCGCGCTGGCCGTTTTCGCGCTTGCCCTGGCCGCGTTTCTCTACTTCGCGCCGAAAGTTCTGCGCTCGATGCGAGCGAAGATCTGGCTCGCGCTCGGCAAGCTCAATGGACCCGCGGCCTTGAAACGCGAGACGTCGCTGCCGATCAATTTACCATCCCGTCTTGCCGCCGTTTTCAGTCGGCAAAACGTCCTCGCCGAGACGATCGCCTGGTCGGTTCCATGCCTCAGCGGCCGTGGAAAAAAAATTCCCGCGAATCTTTTTGGCGCGCTCGTTGCGACCAACGAAGAGCCGCAGAAACTCGTTTTCGTCGCGAAAAAAAGTGGACGTCCTTTCAGCCAGATGATCGATCTGGAAGGCTGCACCGTTTCGCGCGACCCGAAGTTTCTGTCCGAAAATCTCGTCATTTCACCGACCGCGGGCAAAGGCGCGAGTTACCTTTTCCTCTTTTCCCGCGCGCGCGCCGGCGTGGTTGAGCTGATCGCCGAATATTTGCAGGAGCGAACCGCGCAGCGCGCACCGGGCGTCGAAATGCGCGCGATCGACGAGCCGCTCGCGCACGTCTGACACCGCCCACGCGGCCGCTCCCTTGTCTGTTGCATTGCCCGCCGCGGATCGCTACGCGGAGCTGCGCCAAAACCGGCGTCTGCATGAGCGCGCGCTCTTCCCGCCGGAACGCGAACCGACCGAGCTCGAACTGCAGGCGCGCTGGTTCGCCGGCGATTTCGGAAGGCGCTTCCGGTCGACCGCGGATGACGAAATCGAGGTCGTGCAATTCGGCATCTGGAACCGCGAAGCTGGACCTGATTTCAGCGACGCCGCCGTTCGAATTAATGGCGGCGCTCCGGTCGGCGGCAGCATCGAATTCGACCTAACCGATCGTAACTGGGAAACGCACGGCCACGCCGTGAACCCGGCGTTTAATGATACCGTTCTTCACGTATTTCTTCGAACGGGCGCGGCGCGTTTTTTCACGCGCACGTTGATCAATCGGAACGTCCCGCAGATCCAGGTGAATCCTGCGGCCCTGCAGGACCTGTTCACCGCCAGCGTTCCCCTCGCCCATGCCGGGCGATGCCATGCCCCGCTGAAAGATCTGCCCGGCACCCGCATCGAAAGCATCCTAGGCGCAGCCGCGCAATTTCGTCTGCAGCGAAAGGCCGTGCGATTGCAACGGCTCGTGGAAGACCACGGGCGCGATCAAGCGCTCTTCGGCGAAATCGCGACCGCACTCGGGTATAAACAAAACAAGCTGCCCTTCACATTACTCGCGCAACGCCTGCCCTTACGAATGCTCCGGGAAGATGCCGAGACCGCAGAGGCCCGTTTGTTCGGGTTGGCTGGATTTCTGCACGAATCCGATCTGGGCGCTTATCCGACGCCGACGCGCACCTACGTCCGGACCTTGTGGGATCGTTGGTGGCCGCATCGCGACGCTTTCGAGCGGCTAATCCTCGCGCCCAAATTGTGGCGCCTGAGCGGCGGCCGGCCCCTCAATCATCCCCAGCGCCGCCTCGCCGCGCTCGGCCTTATCGCGCGCGAATGGCCCGCGTTGATTCACTCGTTAGGCCAAAGGGAACTCACCGCACCGGCCGCCTTTTTCGACAGCCTCCACCATCCATTCTGGGATTTTCATTACACCCTCGATTCGACTCCGGCCGCGCGGGAAATGGCCTTGGTGGGCGGAACGCGATTTGCCGAATTGGCCGCGAACGTCTTACTCCCCTACTTCGCCTCTCAAGGCGCAGAGGTCTGGGATACTTACCGACAGCTTCGCGCCCGCCTAACGAACCGGCGAGTCGAGACCGCCGCGACGCGCCTGTTCGCCGAAGATTCCCGGCGTGCGGCTTTCGCGAAAACCATCGCGCACCAGCAAGGCCTGCTGCAGATCTACGAAGATTTTTGTTTGCAGGACAATTCAGACTGCGCGCAATGCCCGTTCCCCGAACAAATGCAAAAGTGGCAATGAAGGCGCTGCCGTCATTCGCGGATTGCAATTTCGCCTTCCGCCGTCCAGACTGCGGCTTCTTCCCCGCGGGTGTAGTTCAATGGTAGAACGCCAGCTTCCCAAGCTGGACACGAGGGTTCGATTCCCTTCACCCGCTGTTTTTGCCCCGTCGCGACAGGCAGCGACAGAGTCGGACAAAACCCATCTTTTCCCAGGTAGATCGCGCTGTTTTGCCCTTCGCTTGCCGCGTCCGCTTGCGACAGACTTTGACCGCCTGCGCCTGAAATCTGTGCGCGTATTTGTGTATGATCGCCGAGACGCGGTAGAGCTTTGACCGCCTCGTAAAGGGGCAGCTGAGATTCGTCCGTGTAAAGCTTCGTCGTTAGCGAGATGTGCGAGTGCCGCAGAAGCTTCATCGCGAGACGTGGCTGCACGCCGTGCCGCTGCAAAAAGGTCGCCCAGGTGTAGCGCAGCGCGTGGAAGTCTGCGAAGCGTCCGGACTCGTCCTGATAGGAAATGCCGTTGCGCTTTGAATCACGCTCCAACCGATCAGCACGGGGAATTCCGTTGAGGAACACCCGGTCAGCTGGCGAGTAATCTGCTGGTCGATGAACCCGCAACGCTTCCGCGATCTCGGGGATCAGCGGGACATATTCTTCTTTCTTGTTCTTCGCGCACACGGCCCGAACTCGGACCTGGGGGAGTTCGTCGTCCAACCGCAGATCTTCCCAAATTAGCTGCCGAAGCTCTTCTTGACGAAGGCCGGTGCGAGCGGCTGTGAAATAAATCAGGCCACGAGCTCCGGAACCCAAAACCAAACGCTGCAATTCGTCATCGTTGAAAGCGCGGCGCACTCTTTTCGGCTGTCCCCGCTCATCAACCTTCCCGACAACTTTCAGCGCGTTGCCTTTGATTCGACCTGATCGTTCAAGCCAGTTGAGAAACGATGCCATCGCCTGAAGATAGTGGTTGAGTGTGCGCGCCGACTTCGTCTGACAGCTCCTCCAAGCGGTGAAGGAGTTCGCATCCACGTTGCCCGCGACGCGCCAATTGCAGTCGGAGAGCAGCGTAGTCACCCGCATTCTTAGCTGACGCGCGCCACGCCCATTTCGCCCCGCCCGATTACGTTTTTCCAAGTCTGCCAAGTAATCGTCCAGGTGCGCCGACAATGGTTTCGTTGCCGCGGTCCGCAGCAACTTCGGTTCGAGAATGCCCGAAGCCTCGCGTTCCTTCTCGCGGATAAACTCATGCGCCTTCTTTTC
>JALYZW010000349.1 GCA_030945725.1 Verrucomicrobiota bacterium
GTGATCCGCGCCGAGAACTTCGAGCAGCCGAATTCCCCAAGCGCCCACGACGAGCCCGAGCAACCCGCCGACCGCTGTCAGTACGACCGTTTCAATCATCACTTGCTTGACCACATGCCATCGGCTCGCGCCTATCGATTGTCGGATCGCCATTTCCTTTGCGCGATCGCTCGCGCGGATCAGGAGGAGGTTGATGAGATTGACCGCGCCGATAAGCAGAAGAAAGAACACGCCAGCCTGCATCAGCAAAAGCGTGGGGCGAATCGAGCGCACGTGATCGGCGTGCAATGGAACTACGAGCGAGCGAAAACCGGTGTCGGCGACAATTTTATTTGTCTCGACCGCGGCATTGTGCGCGTCGATCTGCGATTGCGCTTCGGCGATCGTCGCGCCCGGTTTCAAGCGCGCAATCATGTTGTTGTAGCTGTCGGAATGGCGCTGGTTCGGCGTGCGTTCCTCCAATCTGGATCTTATCGGCAGAATGAGACGCGCTTCCGAGGAAAGGAATCGAAAGTCCGGAGGCAATACGCCCACGATCTTTCTCGGCATGGTGTTCACGCGGATGTCGCGGCCGAGGACGTTTGGATCGGAATTAAGACGCTGCCGCCAGTAGGCGTCGGTCACGATGGCCACTCCGGCGCCTTTGCCTTTCGCGATTTCAGCTTCGTCTTCGGTGAAGGTACGACCCATCGCAAGATTGACGCCGAGTGTCGCGAAAAAATCCGGCGAGACGCGCATGATTTGTGTCTGCTCGGCAGATCCGGTTTCGCCGACGACTTCGTTGCCGTCGCGAAAGATGGAGAGATTCGAGAACGCCGGAATGCTGTCGCGCCGCTCGTAGTAATTAGTGAGCGACGCGCCGAGACGCTCCACGCCGGCTTTCGGATAGGTGTTGAAGATCGTGACCAGCCGATCGGATTGCGGAAACGGCAGCGGTCGGAGCAGGATGGAATTGATCACCGCGAAGATCGCGAGGTTCGCGCCGAGGCAGATCGCGACCGTGGCGAGCGCGGTGAGGGTGAAACCCGGGGCTTTGCGCAGTTGGCGAAAGGCGAAACGAATGTTGTTCACCGTGATTATTCGGCCCGGAGCGCGATCATGGGATTGATGCGTGCGGCGCGACGCGCCGGAATCAGGCACGCGAGCAACGCGGCGACGGCAAGAAGGGCGGTGACCGCGAGGTAAATTGGCGGATCGACCGGGCTGCCGCTGACGAGAAGCGAACGCAGGACGCGCGAGGCGGCGAGCGCCCCGACCACCCCGGCGATCGTGCCGAACAGGAGGAGCCGCGCGCCGTGACTGAGCAGGAGCGTCGCCACTTGCCAGGGGCTCGCGCCAAGCGCAAGGCGGACGCCCATTTCGCGCGTGCGTCGCTGGCCATTGTAGGTCATGACGCCATACACACCCACGACCGCGAGGGTGAGCGCAAGCGCGGCGAAGCAGCCGAGCAGCACGCTCATGAGCCGCGGTGTGGCCCACGTTTCTTCGACGCGCGATTGCATGGTGCGGAACTCAAAGACGGGTTGCGCCGGATCGATCGACGCTACGATTTGACGAAGCGGTGCCTCAAAGGTCTGCGGCGAAAGCGAGCTCTTCAGCAGCAAGACCAACCGGGTTTGCGGCACCTGTGCGTACGGGAAGTAGAGCTGCGGCAACGACGTCTCATCTTCAAAGCCATAGAGCTTCACATGCTGGACGACGCCAACGATGGTGCGCAATTGCGGGCCCGCCGGCTCCGGCGAAGTGCGAACATCGATCCGCTTCCCGACCGGATCTTCGTTTGGGAAAAATCGGTCGGCGATCGACCGGTCGATCATTACGACGTGCTGGGAATCGGCGGTGTCCTGCGCGTTGAAAGTCCGACCTTTCAGCACCGGCGTCTTCATCGTTTCGAAGTAATCTCCGAACACGACAGTTACGTCAGTCGATGGGCGCTGACCCGGCGGCGGCTCTGCGAGACCTTCCGGCAGGAAATTGCTTTGCCACCCGGCCATCAACGGCGGACAAGAAGCGATCGCGACATGTTCCGCACCCGGCAGTGCGCGCATTTTTTCGAGTGCGGCGGTGGAAAATTGCACCAGCTTTCCGTGGTCCTCATAGGTCGGGCTCGGGAGGTCGACGCGCGCAGTAATGACTCCGCCCGGATCGTAACCCAGCGGCAGCGAGACCGTCGCGGCGAAGCTCTTCAGAATCAGCGCCGCAGCGCTTAGAAGGACGAGCGTAAGTGCGATCTCGATTATCACCAACAGGTCGCGCGAACGACGCGACGCCGGCGCGTCCGAGCCCGAATATCCGCCGGCTTTTAACGCGGTCTGCGCATCCGTCCGCGCGATATGCAGCGCCGGCCAGAGGCCGAATAGGACGCTCGTGAGCAGCACCAGACCAGCCGTGAAAGCGATCACCCAGCCATCGAGCCCCACGTTCTGAAAACGCGGGACACCCGCGGGCGCGATCGCGACGATCAAATCCCGCGCCCACGCCGCGAGGAACAAACCGAGCGTGCCGCCAATCGCGGCGAGCACGAAGCTTTCGACCAGGAGCTGACGAATGATTTGCCAGCGCGTGGCGCCAATCGCAACGCGCACCGCGAATTCGCGCTCGCGCGCGGCGCCACGAGCGGCGAGCAAATTCGCGAGGTTCGCACATGCGATCAACAACACGAGTGCGACGGCCGCGATCAGCAACGTCAGGCTGGAACGGTAATCTCCCACCTGGTTCTCGAGCAACGGTTTGAGTGAGACGCCGGTCCCGGTGTTGCTCTGCGGAAACTCGTTCGAGATTCGCGCTGAGATGGTCTTCATCTCAGCGCGCGCCTGTTCGAGCGTCACGCCGGGTTTCAGCCGCCCCCACCCGGTGAGGCCCGGATGGTTTCCGCGGTCGAGCCACATC
>JALYZW010000351.1 GCA_030945725.1 Verrucomicrobiota bacterium
GATCGGGATAAAAGCGAGGATGAATTTTTCGGCAAATGGTCGCATGGGAACGCGGAGATGAGTTGCCAGGCCGCGCAGCGCTTCTACACAATCTGAGCGAGCCCAGCAACCCGCGATGCCTGCGCCACGTCTCACCGTCACTCTCGCGCTTCTAATTGCAGTCGCGCTGCCTTGCCGAGCGGAGACCGCGGATTTCGCATCGTTCCAGGAGCGGGCGGCGAACGCAGGTGGCGTGCTGACACTACCCGATTGGCCGCAGAATGCGGACGCCGTTCGCACGATGATGCGCCAGACACTGGCCACAGCCACGGACGCGCTGGGCGAGATTGCCCGATTGAAGGAGGATCAAGTCACGGTCGCGAACACCGCAGCGGCACTCGATCAGATCAACTGGCAGGCGCAGACCGCGGCGAATATCGCCAGCGTGGTCCGCGACACGACCGCCGATGTTCCAGTTCGCGAGGCAGCCGATGTCGCGTTGAAAGAATTCGCGGCCTGGCAGGCGCAGCTCGAGCACCGCGGGGACATTTACATGCGACTGCGCGAACTCGGCCACACACGGAGCCGGCTCTCCGCCGAGGACAGACACCTCATTGACGAACAGTTGCGTGATGTTCGCCGCGTCGGCGCCGATCGATATCCCGAATCCGCCGAAGCGATCGCGAAAATGCGCACGGAGCTCGCGCAGCTGACGTCCGAGTTCGATCAAAACATCATGCAGGCACGCGCGCCGGTCACCTTCGACAAAGAGGAATTGGAGGGGATGGCCGAAAGTTTCGTGAACTCACCTGAAATCCGCGGCGCGGATGGCGACTACACCGTCGCGGCCAACGTGATGTGGCAGTTCAACGCCGTGCAGGACAATGCCAGGCGTGAAGAGACGCGCCGACGAATGCAGATCGCGCATGACAACGTCGCCGCCGACAAAAACGTCGCTGTGCTGAATCGCATGCTTGCGCTGCGGAACGAAATTGCGCTGCGGCTCGACTACAAATCGTGGGCGGATTACCGCACCGAGACGCAGATGGCTGGTCGCGCGAAAACAGCGGAGAAGTTCGTCGCTGATCTTGCTGGGGGTCTCGAGCGAAAGTTCGCCGGCGAACTCTCGGAGCTTCAGAAACTAAAAGCTGCGGAGACCGGAAAACCGGACGCGAAGATTTACGTTTGGGATTGGCGCTACTACGCGAATCGTCTCAAGAAGCACCGATTTGCCGTCGATGCCGAGGAGCTGCGGAATTTTTTCCCGTTCGAAAATGTGCGCGACGGCATGCTGCGCATCTACAGCCGGATTTTCGGCCTGCGGTTCGACGAATTTATTCCGCCGCAAAAATGGACCGATCGGATGCAGGCTTTCGTGGTCAGCGATGCGGCGACCGGGGAGCCGCTTGGCGTGATTTACCTCGATCTGTTTACGCACGCCGGGAAGACGAATGCCGGTGGCACCTCGGAGTTGATCGCCGGAAAACAGCGGCCGGATGGACGATATCAGCGGCCGGTCGTCGCGGTGTTGCTGAACTTCCAGCCGCCCTCCGACGGCAAGCCGGCGCTCCTCGCGCACGAGCAAGTCGAGATGCTCTTTCACGAATTTGGCCACGCGCTCCACGCCACACTGACGCGGGCGAAGTACGCGCGCTTTTCCGGGACAAACGTGCCGCGGGACTTCGTCGAAGCGCCGTCGCAAATGCTGCAAAACTGGGTTTGGGACAAGGATGTGCTCGATACTTTCGCGGCCGATTATCGTGATCCCGCGAAGAAAATTCCGGCGCGGCTGATCGAGCAAATGCGGGCTGCGAAGTACGCGATTGCGGCGATGTTTTATCGGCGACAATGCGCGTTCGCACAGATGGATCTTACGTTGCACGCAGCGCACCCGCCCGGACAAGCGTACGATTGCGTAGCGCAATCGAACGAAGCGCTCGAGCGAAGTTTTCTTCCGCTCGCCCCCGAGATCGCGCCGATCGCGTCGTTTCGCGGGATGAACGGCTACGATGCGGCCTATTACGGTTACGCCTGGTCGGAAACACTCGCCGCTGACATGGCCACGGCATTCGAGAAAGCGCCCGACCGCTACCTCGACGTCCCGACTGGAATGCGACTGCGTCACGAAATATTCGAGCCCGGCGGATCGCGCGACGTGAATTTGTCCGTCGAGAGATTCCTCGGCCGGAAGCCGTCGCTGTCGCCATTTCTGAAGCGCATTGGCAGCGGCACGCGGGCCGGTGAACCGGCGCGCGGCGATCCGCGCCGGCGATTTCTGTTTCAGCCAAGCGTGAAAAGCTGGTATCCCACGATTCTTAATCGTCCGATCCAGTAGCGATTCTGAAACTTAATTCTATGAAACGACCACTCCTTTTTCTTCTTCCCCTGATCATGGCGAGCAGTCTTCTGGCTGCAGATCAATCCAGCCCGCCGCCGCAAGCTGCGCTCGATGCGATCACGGCGGACGGTTTGCTCAGCCATATCAAAGTGCTCGCTTCGGATGAATTTGAAGGGCGTGCGCCGGGATCGAAGGGGGAAGAGCTCTCGGTCAAATACATCACCGAGCAATTCAAAGCGCTCGGATTGAAACCCGGAAACCCGGATGGTACTTACGTCCAGGAAGTGCCGCTGGCGGGGATTCTCAGCGCGCCGACCGCTTCGCTCTCCGTGGGCGATCACAAAATGGACCTGAAGTTCCCTGATGATTTCGTCGCTTCGTCGGCGCGCCTCCAACCGGAGATCAAGGTCGACAATTCAGACATCGTTTTTGTCGGCTATGGCGTGGTCGCTCCGGAATACGGCTGGGATGATTACAAGGATGTGAACGTGCGCGGCAAAACAATCCTGATGCTGATCAACGATCCGGCAGTCCCTGACCCGAGCGATCCGACAAAGCTGGACGAGAAAATGTTCAAGGGGAACGCGATGACGTATTACGGCCGCTGGACCTACAAATACGAAATCGCGGCGCAGAAAGGGGCCGCAGCGGCGATTATTATTCACGAGACGGAGCCCGCTGCCTATCCCTATTCCGTGGTGCGGACGAGCTGGTCGAAAGAGAACTTCGAGATAGACGCGGCGGACAAAAACATGACGGCCGTACCGGTGCGTTCCTGGGTCACGCTCGACGTCGCGAAAAAGCTGATCGGCGACAGCGGCCACGATTTTGAGGCGATGAAAAAGACCGCGCTGACGAAGGATTTCCGGCCGGTTGCGTTAAACGCAAAAGCGAGCTTCGACGTGAAGCAGACGGTGCGTTCCTTTAAATCTCACAACGTTGTGGGCAAGATCGAGGGGAGCGATCCGAAGCTGAAAAATGAATGGGTCCTGTACACCGCGCACTGGGACCATCTTGGCCGCCACGCGGAGATGCAGGGCGACCAGATTTTCAACGGCGCGCTCGATAATGCGTCCGGCGTGGCAAGTATCATCGAATTGGCGAAGGCGCATATGAAGCTCCCGTCGCCCGCGAAACGGTCGGTGCTTTTCATGTCGACCACGGCCGAGGAGGCGGGTCTGCTTGGCGCGAAATATTATTCCGAGCACCCCCTTTACCCGCTCAAAAATACGCTCGCCGACATCAACATCGATGGCGTGAATCCGTGGGGAAAAACGAACGACATCGAGGATACGAGCAACGGCAACTCAACGCTCGACGATCTGCTCGGCGCAGCCGCGGCTCGAGCTAATCGCGTCATGAAGCCGAACAGCCAGCCTGAGAAAGGCGGGTTTTACCGCGCGGATCAGTTTGAATTTTCCAAAGTTGGCGTGCCGTCTCTCTATCCCGGGGGCGGCAAGGATTACGTCGGCAAACCGGCCGAGTTCGGCAAGCAAAAGCGGGACGAATATATCGCGCATGATTACCACCAGGTTTCAGATCAGGTGAAGCCGGATTGGGATCTCGCGGGCGCGGTGGATGACGTGCGGTTACTCTTCGAAGTGGGCTACGCGGTCGAGAACGGCGATCGGTTTCCAGAATGGAAGCCCGGCACCGAATTCAAGGCAAAACGCGCCGCGATGATGAGTAAGCCGTAGGGCAGCCAAAGGCCGATGGATTTTTCGGTCCCGATCGTCAGCGCCGCGATCGGCGCCGTCATCCTACTCTTTGGCCGGAAGCTGTTCTGGCTTTTCGTCGCGGCGGTAGGCTTCGCGGCGGGCGTTCAGCTCGCGCCATATTTTGTGCACGAGCCGACGCCGGTCCTCGCGCTGACCTTCGCACTCGTGCTCGGTTTTGTCGGCGCGCTGCTCGCTTTGTTTTTGCAAAAGATCGCCGTCGCGGTCGCGGGGTTCGTCGCGGGCGGGCAGCTGGCCGTGGCGGTGGCCGCTACGTTTTACGCGCAACACGCCCAGTATCATTTAGTGATTTTTGTCGCCGGCGGAATCGTCGGCGCAATTCTGCTGCTCGTGCTCTTTGATTGGGCGCTAATCGTCTTATCAGCGGTGGTGGGGGCGCATCTTATCGTCGGCGCGATTCACCTTCCGCCGGCCGGAACGGCGATCGCATTCGGAATTCTGGCGCTTATCGGCGTGCTCGCGCAGGCCGGAATGTCCAGACGGCAGCGCGTCGCTGGCGCCTGATCGGCGCCTCTTCACAAGCGGACTTGTGAATGGAAATGGCCGGTCGCTGCGACTTCTCGTTAGGCCGCAACCGTTGCGGGATCTCGTGGATACTTAATGGCGGAAGTGGCGGACGCCGGTGAAAATCATCGCCATGTCGCGCGCGTTCGCAGCCGCGATCACTTCGTCATCCCGCACCGATCCGCCCGGCTGAATCGCACACGTCGCACCGGCCTCGGCCGCCGCGATCAAACCGTCCGCGAAGGGAAAGAAGGCATCGCTCGCCACCGCGCTCCATTTTAGCGAAAGCCCCGCCTCGTTCGCCTTCCAGACCGCGATGCGCGACGCGTCCACCCGCGACATCTGGCCTGCGCCGACGCCGAAGGTGCGGTCGGCTGCCGCGTAAACAATCGCGTTCGATTTCACGTGCTGCACGACCCGCCAGCCGAAAATCATCGCCGCCAGCTCACCCTCCGTCGGCTTCCGTTTTGTCACGACATTTGCCGCAAAATCTACGAGTCCGGCTGCGTCTTTGTCTTGCACGAGGAGTCCGCCGACGACGGAGCGAATGTCCTGCGGCGGTGTGTCCCCGGAAGGAGGCGCAAGCAGACGGATCAGCCGGAGGTTCTTCTTTTTCTGGAAGATCGCGCGTGCCTCCGCCTCAAACTCTGGTGCGATAATCACTTCACTAAAGATTCCGCTGATCGCCTTCGCGAGCGGTTCCGTGATCGGGCGGTTGCAGACGATCACGCCGCCGAAAGGCGCCTGCTTGTCAGTCGCGAAGGCCTTCTCCCAGGCTTCGCGCAAATCGACGTCGCTCCCGACGCCGCACGGGTTGGTGTGTTTCAGGATCGCGACGGTCGGCTCGGAAAATTCTGCGATCAGGTTCACCGCCGCGCTGATATCGAGAATGTTGTTAAAGGAAAGTTCCTTGCCATGCAGCTTCTCGAAATGCCGGTCGAAATTGCCGTAGAGCGCGCCGGTTTGGTGGGGGTTTTCGCCGTAGCGGAGCCGTGCCGCCAGCGGGAGAGATACGGAGAACGAGGCATCGGTCGTCTGCTCGGCATTTAAGAACGTCCCAATCGCCCGGTCATAATCCGACGTTTTGAGAAATGCTTTGATCGCGAGCCGCTCGCGCAACTTCAGCGTCGTTCCGCCTTCGTGTTCGCGCATCGCTTCCAGTACCAGCGTGTAATCGTTTGGGTCGACCACGACCGTGACCGATTCGTAATTCTTCGCCGCGCTGCGGATCATCGACGGTCCGCCGATGTCGATCTGTTCAATGGCTTCCGCGAGGGTCACGCCCGGTTTCGCGACCGTCGCTTCGAATGGATAGAGGTTCACCACCACGAGGTCGATCGGTTGAAAACCGCACTCGCTCGCCTGCTGCTCGTGGAGCGGGTTGCCACGCTTGTAGAGCAGCCCGCCATGCACGCGCGGATGCAAAGTTTTCACCCGGCCTTCCAGCACTTCGGGGAAATCGGTGAAACTTGAGATGTCGCGCACTGGCACGCGTTCGCGGCGCAGGAGCTCAGCGGTGCCGCCGGTCGAAATAATATCGACGCCTTGTTTCTCGAGCGCGCGCGCGAATTCCGCGACACCGGTTTTGTCGGAGACCGAAATGATGGCGCGAGCGATTTTCATCCTAGATCGTCATCCTAAGCGAAGTCGAGGGGACCCCGTAGAGTAACGGTCGGCTTTGCTGCGGGTCCCTCGACTGCGCTGCGCTCCGCTCGGGATGACACACTGCTGATCTAGCGATCGAGCACGATGTGCTTCGCCATCGGGTAAAGCACCGGGCAGCAGCCGATCGTCTCGCAGAACGCTTTGCTGAAATGGCTCAGGCTCGAATAGCCGACTTCCGTCGCGGCTTCCGTCACGTTGTAACGTCCGCTGCGCAGCAACTCCGCGGCGCGCTCCATCCGCAGGTTTCGCAGATACTGAGGAATCGTTAGGCCGACCTCGCGCGAAAAGCTTCGGCTGAGATAAAAAGGACTGCACCCGACCTCCTGGCCTAACGACTCGAGCGTCGGCGGATTTGCCACATCGCGTGCGAGCAGTTCCTTGGTGCGGGCGACACGATCGCGCGCCACTTGTTTCTGACGCACGCAAAACAACTCCGGATCCTTGGGCGCGAAAAGAAAGTGCGCCATTAGTTCGAGCGCCTTGCTTTGATACCAAAGACTCTGCGCGGGGCGCGGGACGGGTGGCGCGAGCAAACTAGAGACGACGCTTCGTTGCTCCGCAGACATCGCTCGCGGGGTGGAGACGACCTGCGCCCGACGATCCGGAAACACGGCCGCGCGAATGTGCGGATCAAGATCATCGACTCCGTCACCGAGCTGTTGCTGCAAATGCGCCCGAGAAAATTCAACCGTGACGAATCGGTGATGATCGCCACCTTCGCGCGACGCGCGCAGCGGCTCGTTCGTGATCGAGTAATAGCCGGCCGAGCCCGCCACGTAATCGCTTTCGCCGCGCGTT
>JALYZW010000367.1 GCA_030945725.1 Verrucomicrobiota bacterium
TGCGAAACGACGAGTCGGTCGTCCCGTTCGATCAACTTTCTCAAACCGTGCGCTATGTTCTGAAAGTGATCGGTTACAAGGAAATCGTTCCATACTTTTCGCCCGCGCCGCCGCCGATCTCGTTTTCATTATTCGACATCGCGCAGGAAGCGGGCGGGGGATATGAGCTCGCGTTTTTCGATGCCCTCGAGAAGCGCATTGCGACGATCGTGAGCACGGGCGCAGACAGTCTCCACCTGTGCGGACTGCAAGCATGCGTAAAGCAAATGCGCGGCACGAAGACCTGGACGCGCGCGTGCGATGTCTTCCGCGAAGAGGTCGTGTGCTTCGTGCGCGAAAAACTGGCCGCGAACGATCTCGCGCATCTTCGCTGCTATTTGCGGTAGCGGCCGGGGTTCACGCTGGGACGCGATGACGATCTTCGAAAAAATCGCGCGCCGCGAGATCCCGGCGGAAATTGTCTGGGAAGATGAAGACGCGATCGCTTTTCACGACGCCAGTCCGCAGGCGCCGGTGCACGTGTTGATCGTTCCGAAACGCGTCATTCCACGGCTCGCGGACACGACGCCCGCGGATCAGGCTTTGCTCGGCAAGCTGCTCCTCGCTACGCGTGAAATCGCGCAGAAGCTGGGGGTGATCGAATCCGGCTATCGCGTCGTCATTAACAGCGGCGCCGACGCGGGCGAGAGCGTCCCGCATCTGCATGTGCACCTGCTCGGGAAGCGCCCGCTCGCGTGGCCTCCGGGTTAGCCCGCGAGGGTTTGAGCGCGGCCTATTCCTTTACGATCACCGCGGTGCCTTCGCTGGCGGCGTCGAAAAAGTGTTTGGCCATCTCGATCGGCATTCGGATGCAACCATGCGACGCGCGGAAGCGGGGGACGTAACCCGCGTGCATGCCATACCCGCTGCGAAAACGCATGAAGTAAGGCATCTTCGCGCCGGAAAAATGGGTGCCGGGCGGCTGAGCGTCCTTTCGCGAATCGACGTTTCCCTTCACGACAGTCCCATCATCGGAAACGTAATCGCCGTATTCACTCGAGACATGATGTTCGTCTTTTTGAATAACGTTGTAATGACCTGGCGGAGTCTCGAACGCCTTGCGCCCCGTCGAAATATTTGACGAGCCGACGATTTTTTTGCCTCGGTAGAAATAGGCTCGCTGCTCTGTGAGATTCGCGACGATTTTCGGCGAGCCTTTGCCGGTGTCTTCCCAATACGCTTGTTGTCCCTGACCCGAAGCGGCGCTCTTGATCGCGGCCGCGCCAGATTTCAAATTGTTAGCGAGGTCGGTTTGCAATTCGGCGCAGCTGACAAAGACCAATGGGAGCGCCGCCAGGCAGAGCGACCGCGAAACAAAAGAAACGGACATAAGGTGCGGATAGTAGTTCCGGCCCGCTCGGCTGCAACCGGAAACACGGCACTCGCTTGGCCGACCGGGGCAACGGCGTCTTGCGTGTGGCTTGTGGTGAGCGCCGCGTCACCCATTCTCCTTGCGCGGAGTTCGCGATCCTGATTCGCTCCTCGACATGGTTAGGATACGAAAGTTTTTCGCGATCGGGATCGCGTTGATCCTGTGGACGTCCGCCTGTTTCGCCGCGCCGGCCGAGCGGTGGGAACGCGGAAAACGCTATGTTTGGCAGCCGCCCAGAACCGGTTCGAATGTCGGTCGATGGGTGGAAAAAGCGGAGAGCGGAGGCAACCCACAAACGGCGCGCGCCGAGAAGAAGAAGAAACAGGCTGAGCGGGCGGAGAAGAAAGCGAAGACGAAAGAACGTGCCGGTTTCGGGCCCGCGCCGGCCGACAACTCCCCTCCGGAACGATTCCGGTAGCGAGCTCTTCGTGGCCGCGGCTTCTACGCCGGTGCGGGAAGTCGAATCTCGACGGTGGTGCCAGTTTTCTCGATACTCGAAACGGTGATCGAGCCGTCGTGCGCGTCGATGACGGACTTCGCGATCGCCATGCCGAGACCGGTGCCGTGCGTCTTCCCATGCGTGACGAAGGGCTCAAAAATCTTCGATAGGATTTCCGGCGGCATGCCTTTGCCGGTATCCGAAACTCGAAATACGATCTCACCTTTCGCCTTCTCGATCCCGAGCGTGAGGATGCCGCCGTGCGGCATCGCCTCATGCGCATTCTTGATCAAATTGCAGATCACGCGGACAAAGCGCGGAAGATCCATCGCCACATTTCCGTCGTAATGGATTTGCTTCACGAGGCGGATGTTCTGGCCGGGCAGGAGTTGGAAAGCGTGCTCGTTCAATTCGTCCAGAAGCTGCCAGACGGAGACGGTCGTTTTTGTTAACGAAGTAGCGCCGCGCGCGTAGTCGAGCAGCTCCTGTGTCATCGACAACATGCCGTCGACCGCCTTATCGAGCATCGCGGTGAGTTGATGCA